>JAJZCJ010000221.1 GCA_021846145.1 Bacillota bacterium | reverse complement strand
ACATCGATTGATAAAACTGACCTTTTTATAGTGATTTTATATGTAAAGGAGGCTTTACATGAGGGATGACATGTTAAACAACATGTCTGTTTTAACATTCGGAGAACCGTTAATTGTTTGCGCTCATATAGGATCAGAAAGCTTAGGGGTAAATCGGAATTTTCAAATGGATAGTGCGGGGGCTGAACTTAATACCGCAATTGCGTTGGCGCGGTTGAACGTTCCAACGACGTATGCGGCTGCTCTGGGGGCCGATCCGTTTGGTGATTTCCTAATTCGTGAATTACGTGCTGAACGAGTCAATGTGTCAAAAGTGGAACAAGTGGATGCCATGTCTACAGGGATTTTATTTAAGATGACATCGGGTCTCCAGGCTGATCCTAATGTGTATTACTATCGATCGCAAACACCAATGGCTATGGGCCAATGGACAGGTGGTGATTGTGTTCGAGAGGTGTCCTTGGGTCGTTATTCGTGGGTGCATGCGACGGGAATTGTGTGGATGTTATCAGATGGGGCTCGCGCACATGCGCAGGAAATTTTTCAGGCGGCATATGAAAACGGTATCCCTGTCTCTTTCGATATTAATGTGCGTTTGAAAATGGCCGATAAAACCGCTTGGAAAAAAACGTTGGTTGATGTCATTCCTTTCGTTCGTTGGTTGATGATTGGTGACACTGAAGCCCAGCTTTTATTTGATACCGACGATATTATGCAAATTGACGATGCATTACTTCAGTTGGGATTTCGTGGTGAGGGATTTGTTCTCAAACAAGGCGAAAGAGGCGCGACTGCTTTTAAAAATGGGCAGGAGACTCACGTTGCGGCTTGGCCAGTTGCACGCGTAGTGGACACCGTGGGGGCGGGGGATGGATTTAATGCTGGTTTTATCGCTGGCATTTTGAAAGGGTGGAGCATGGAACAGTCGTTGAAGATCGCCTCGTTAATTGGGGCACATGCTGTAGCTAGCGTCGGTGATTCTAGTGGATATCCTGAATGGTCGTTGATTGAGCGATATTTTACAGGAGATGAGGAGGTTGCTCGATAGATGAATGCGGTACTGGAGTATTTAATGAAGGAAAAGGTAGTGGCGGTGGTTCGGCGACTGCCAGGAGACGTATTTGCTGAGGTCGTCGCTTCGCTAGTTAATGGTGGGATGCGTTCGATTGAAGTCACAATGGACGCGGATGATGCGTTATTGCAGATTGAGCGAATTGCGAATCGTTATGAAGACAACGTAGTAGTGGGCGCAGGTACGGTATTTACAAGTAAACAGGCGCAAGATGCGGTTCAAGCAGGTGCGAAATTTTTGGTGTGTCCGCACTTAGATGTGTCATTGCTGGAAACAGCGCAAAAGTTAGGTGTCCCTTTAATTCCTGGTGTGATGACGCCAAGTGAAATACAAACGGCAATTGCCAATGGGGCCAAGGCGGTCAAAGTGTTTCCTGCTAGTGTGGTTGGTCCTGGTTTTGTACGGGATGTTTTAGGCCCGTTTTCTGGATTGTCTATTATGGTCACAGGTGGGTTGACACTGAGTAATTTCGAACCATTTTTGTTAGCGGGTGCGGCCGTTGTGGGATTAGGGAGTTTTCTCTTTCCGCGTGCTGATTTGGAATCCGGGAATTGGAAAGGGATAGAAACTCGAGCACAACAAGTGATGGATGTAGTGAAGGCGCTGTGATTTTGTGTTTTATAGCCTCTCGGCATTGAGTCGGCTATAAATGTACAAAAACAGCAACAATATAAAAATTTAACTGGGGAAAGGATGTGTCCAGTATGTCTGGCTAGTCCCTTTCACGAAATGGGCATGGCAAAGAAGCCACGATGCACCGATTTTTAAAGCGCCAGCGTGGTTGCGTCTGCGCCTTCTGGTGGGTCTAGGCCACCAAGAACAGTGATTTCAGATCAATGTCGATCGCTTGGTACCAGGCATCCAGGTGTTGGCACATCATGATGCCAAAGAGTCGGATCTGCCACATTTTTGTACTGCGATGCCTGCCTGCTTCCAGTTTGTAGTCGATCTTCTCTCGCTTGTTGGAGCGCTCCACGGTCGTTCTGCGTTTGTAGACGTGGTTCCATTCGTCACTGTTGCGGGCAACAGGTGGAAATAGACGCGGATTGTCCTTGGTGTACGTGTATACACAGCGACCATAGGACGAATCAGAGCAAGGCGAGTCGCAGGTGCAGACGCCCTTTTGTACTAATGGGCAGCGGTATTTGCGTCGTCCACGAGTCCGGTCGTACCCGTTATCCTTCATTTCCAGCCCCTTTTGGCAAATGGGCACGCCTTCAGGGGAAAGGACGAGGTCATCCTTATCCTTCTTCTGCCCGGTTTTGCGCTGGTTCAGGTCGATGAATGGGAGGATGCCTTGGGACGCAAAGTACCGGTAAAAGGGCATGGCATCGTGGGCGGCATCCAGTAAGATCTGTTTCATCTGCCAATCCGGGTAATAATGACGAAACTCCCTGAGGCTTACGACCAAGGAGACGGCGTCATGACGGGAAGCCCGTCCCAATCGTGGATAGAGGGGTAGGTCATAGGGACTGTCGGAAGCGGTGAACATGTACAGGTGGTAGCCAAAAAAATAACGATTGCGATGGCTGTCCCATCCGATGTCCCCGTCGGGTTGCGAATAAAGGCGATGACAGTGGCAGTGGGGAATGCCTTTTTCACGGCAATCGCAAAGGCGCTGACTGCGTGGAAAGGCAGCGATGCGCACCGGGGTTCCGTCCCCGGCGACAGCGAGCGCAGACACTTCGCCGATGATGCCGAGCCGGACAGAGACCTGAACAAACTGCTCGCGAAACAGGGACATGAGCAGATCGGTCGGCAATGACGGCATACTCGATGGGTGCAGCAGGATGCGGTGAAGAAGCCGATCGACTTTATTGGGGGTGGTGGTAGGCGCTTTCTGACCCTTCTTGCCTTTCACCGGTTTCTTGGTCTTTTTCGGTTTGCGCCGACTGGTGAGATGAGGACTGGACAGTGGCCAAAGGCGGGCAAAGAAATCGTAAAACGTGCCGACGCCCGGCGTGTGACCGGGAAGGAACCCACTAATGATGGCGTATAGTGGCACGCGGCGCAGCTCGTCCACCCACTTGGTGAGGGACGTTTGGCCCACTTGCAACATCAGCAAATACGCACGAAGTAAATTCGCCGGATCGGTGGCGGTGACGCCACTGGAGGCGTACTGGCCAGAAAGTAGAGACGCAGTGCCAGAGAGGTCAAGCAGCCAGAACTTTTCGATGAATGGCCAGTCGTGAGCGACCAAAACCAGGATGCCACCTGAGTAATGGGAGCGTAATTGTTCAAGGACAAACGATTGGTACTGGTCATGAGGACGGATGGAAGGTAACATGGGGGTGAACTACCCCTTTCGACGAAGGATAGAGCGGATAAGGCTCTTCGCCGTGATTATTGGGGTAGTTTTCGAATGTCAAGGGGAATTTCGCTGATTTTATGACATATTTTCGATTAAAATGAGAGACTAAATTTCCAATTCGGAGTGTGGCATCAGTACGGCTGTCATTTGAAAAGTGGAGGAAAAAGCAAAAACCTCAAGGCCAAGAACCTTGAGGAATCAATCAAAAACAAATGCCGAGAGGCTATGATTATATTCGGAGGTGAATAGACAGTAAAGATTCGTGTTATGGAGGTAATGGACGTTCTGTGAAGACAACAATAGGTGTAACTCGTTTGAACGAGGATGAATCAAAATATATCCAAGTGAAAAACAATCTCAAGAAGTGGATTGTCAGCAAGAATATAAGACAAGGCGAAAAAGTACCATCCGAAAATCAACTGGTTGATCTCTTTCATGTCAGTCGTCACACAATTCGCCAAGCAATTGGGGAATTGGTGAATGAAGGTTGGTTGTTACGGGAGCAGGGACGTGGAACATTTGTCAATGTCCCATTCCAATCGAGTGGGGGCGATAATGTACCGTCCAGAACGAAAATCGCAGTGATCACCACGTATCTGGCGGACTATATTTTCCCTCATATCATTAGTGGTATTGAGTCGGTGGTTTCTGAAAATGGGCATACATTATCTTTATTAAGTACTGGGAATGCGTTTTCAACTGAACGCCGTTCGTTGGAAACGGTAATCTTAGAAGGCGTGGACGGGTTAATTATTGAACCTACAAAAAGTACGTTGCCGAATCTCAATATTGACTTGTATTTCATTCTTCAGGAGAGAAACATTCCGTTTGTCATGTTGCACAGTTCGTACGTAGAACTGAATGCTAGTATTGTGGCATTGGATGATTCGAAAGGCGCTTATTTAGCGACAAAGCACCTGATTGATTTGGGTCATGAAAAAATTTCAGGCATTTTCAAGTCTGATGACATGCAGGGGAGAAATCGATTTAAAGGATTTGTCAAAGCGCATCAGGATGCGCATCTATCCGTAGAATCCAAAAATGTGGCGACGTATGACACGGAAAATCGAATTCAAGTAGTTGAGAATTTTGTAGCCAAGATATTTCACGATCTTAGGGCTGACAGACCTACTGCCGTTGTATGTTACAACGATGAGGTAGCAATAATGGTGATTAATATTCTACGTACTTTGGGACTTGATGTGCCGAATGATGTATCGGTGACTGGATTCGATGACTCGGTATTAGCGCAAGCGGGTAGCGTTGCCTTGACAACTGTCAATCATCCTAAGTCTGTTATGGGGGAAAAAGCGGTCAATCAACTATATGCACTAATGAATGACAAGCAGGGGATGTGGATTCCTAGGGAATATGTTTTTGAGCCGGATTTGATTGTTCGTGGGTCGACTTCCTCACCGCATTAACTAACTGATTATCATTCTTATGTTATTTTTTATACTTAAATGTACGCACAACCGTACAGGTGGTGAAATGATGAACAAAGAGGTTTTTCTTAAGACTAATGATATTGGTAAGAATTTTAATTCCGTCATGGCACTGAGAGATATTTCATTATCTTTTTATTCAGGCGAAGTTCATGCACTTATGGGGGAAAACGGTGCAGGCAAGTCAACGTTATTAAATATTTTGACAGGTTCACTTCAACCGGATCAAGGAAAAATATTTTTTAAAGGCAAAAATGTGAAATTGTCTACGCCCATTGAAGCTAGAAAACTGGGAATATCGATCGTACATCAAGAATTAAGTATGTTCCCTGAAATTTCTGTAATGGAAAATATTTTGGTTGGTCGACTTCCTAATCGACTTGGTTTTTTGAGCAAGCGACAGATGATGAAAATT
>JAJZCJ010000007.1 GCA_021846145.1 Bacillota bacterium | reverse complement strand
AAGTGTAGCAAGATTAACAAAAAAACGTATTTACCTCGGCCTCGTGCCATTCTGCATCCCCTCTTGCCATGTATATCAGAGAATCGTATCAGGAACGCTCAATCCCAAAGCGGCCCGTTTTTCAATCATGCGCTTGATCATCTGTTCAGCAGCCTTGTCAGGATCTGGTTCATAAATCAGTTTGCCTCCGAACAAGCCATCCATGGTGACCGGGTATTCGTCTTTGTTGCCGTACAAGGCATGGGAAACCACAGACGATCCCTCGATCGGAGCCGGAACACCAATGTGCACATCGACGCCTTCCATGAGAAAGAACATCCCGATCGACAGTGCCTTGGGACTGTGGGTCTCCGGCACGGAACCAGCCACAGGCAGTTCATGTACGCCTATATTCAGTTCGTTGGCAACAGCCACCAATACTTCGTCAATACGCGAGTTATCCACACAACTTCCCATGTGAAGTGCTGGGGGCAAGGACTCTAGGCCATTTGCCTGACCCACGGCTTCAAGGATATTTCTCAAATCGGGATGGCAATATTCCCGGCCTTTCGGGTTCATCAGCCCAAATTTCGCCAAAGAATGAGCGGAACAGCCGGATCCAACAATCAACACCTTGTTCTTCATCAGTCGCTTCGCCACTTCCACGTTGTACCAGTCTTGCTTTAAGCGCGGACTTGTGCAACCGACAATCGCCGCAATGCCGAGAATGTCCCCGCGAACAATAGCATCGATCAAAGGCTGCAGAGGATGATCGGCGTTAATTTTTTGAAACATACGGCTGATCTGTTCTACTGAAAATCCAGCATAAGCCTGCACCCGCTCGTCAGGAATTTCGACTTTGGCATGATCCCGTTGTTTGAATTGATCGATCGCCGTTTGCACCACCTGTTTGCCAAACTCATCTGCCGATTCTGGAGAAAATTCAATATGCATGGCACCTTCCATTTTTGCGTAGGGAATGGTGGTAATCAGTTTGGTGTGGTAACACTCAGCGACCTTGGCCAGTCCTGGCATGATGCATTGCACATCAACGACCATGGCTTCCAATGCCCCAGTGACAATGGCGAGTTCTTGGCTGGCATAGTTTGTCGCGACAGAAATTCCTTTGCGCATCAACAATTCGTTGGCGCTGCAGCAGATTCCGACGATATTGATTCCTTTTGCGCCGACTTGCTCCGCCTCAGTCGCTAACTTTTCCGCCCATTCAACAACTTTTTCTGCCATCATCGGAATGTGCCCATGTACAGCGATATTTACATAATTTTCTTTAATGACCCCCAATCGGTATTCTGCCTTCACCAGTTCAGGTGTTCCGAAGAGCACGTCCTGAAGGTCTGTGGCCATATGCAAGCCGCTGTAACCTTCCACTAGTCCAATGGTCATACATCCTTTGAGGAGATTGACCGGGTCTGCATCCACGCCCATAGCCTGCCGATTGACCGCTTTGGTAATTTCAAGATGGGCGTTAACTGGCATTAGATCATGTTCTTCCCAGCGCTTAATGGATTTACGGCTGCCCTTCAACTTCATCCAGTTGAGCAGACCGTATTGCCGTTGGAAGTCTTCCAGCGCCTTCAACGCCACTTCTTTTCCTAGCTCAGTGTCGCTCTTGCCGTCAATGGTCAACTCCAACCCGGTTGCGATGCGCCGCAGTTTTTCTGGATCGCCAATCCCAAAGGGAGCCTTGCCCTCGGATGCCTCAAGCAGAGTGAGGGCGGCCTCCCGGGCGTGCTCAACGTGCGGAGCCACTCCCTCGGTGATGAGAGAAAGCAAGTTCCTTGCCACGATTTGATCCGCCGTTGCTCCGCATACACCGCGCTGAGGACCCTTTTCCGAATTGAAAGAGATTCGGCAAGGACCCTCCAGACAACGCCGACAGCAAACTCCAGCAAGTCCAAATCGGCACCGCGGTTCCATTAAATCAGCGCGATCAAAGGCTGTTTCAATCCCTTCAAGCTTAGCCTTGCGCAGCATTTGTTGCACGCCACTGTCGGCAGTTCGTTCTTCCACTGTACGCATTTCAGCCAAATCAATCCCTCCCCAAGTTCACTAGTTTTAGTAAACTAGATCTTAGGGAGGAATTCTGTCAGCTTCATGACACTTGGCTGAGAAAATGTAAACGGATTCGGCACACGCTTATCTGTCAGGGCTGCGCTGCGCAATGTCGCAAAGCCGTAGCGAATCCTCAATGTAGATACGGCGGTGCGAAAGCCGGACGATGCCCGCCCGTTGCCAGTTGTTCAGGAGCAGGGAGACCGACTGCCGACTGCTACCGACAAATTTCGCAATCTCTTCCACGGACATCTCGTGTCGGGGGGTCATGATTTCATTTGGATCTTTTGCGACTGTTGATGTTTCGTTTAGCAAGTAATCGGCTAATCTGCACTCAAGGTTCTCAAACACGAGAGATTCAATGCAGTGCATGGCAGTTTGCAACATTCCGCCCACCACCTGCATCATTTTCATGGAAAAAGTCGGATCTGTATACATGATTTCTCGTACCATCGCCGCCTCGACAATGGCAATTGAGGATAACTTTATGGCCTCGATATTTACGCTGGCATGGCTGGTGAATAAACTGCCGGAATCAAGGGTCGACAGGCTGAATTCGCGTCCGCTCAGATGAGTGAAATAAACTCGCAGGCAGCCCGAAGTCACGATGAAATAGAAGTTTTTGTCCTCGTTCGCAGAGCAAACAAGCTGGTGCTTGCGGTAGTATCGGGTTTGACTGTGCTCTAGTAACCGGGAACATTGTTCTTCACTTAGCATCGGTTGATGAGGTGCACTCATGCCAGTTCAACGTGTACCAGTTCATTCACCAATTTAGAGTAAATTTCCTGTACGCCGCCAAGAAACTCCTCGCCTAATTGGGAAACACTGGATCCATTTAGATCCGCGTCCACGACGCTGGGGTCGTAGGGCAGATAACCAAGAATCTCGGTGAAGTCCAGCATTTGCCCCACCTTTTCCCGTTGTCCGGCACTCACTTTGTTGACCACGGCATAGACACGTCCCACCCCCAGTTCACGGGCGAGTCGAAAAACTTCTTTCGCCGTTTCCACACTTCTCTGACCCGGTTCCACCACAACGATGAAGGCGTCGACACCCTCGGCGGTACCGCGCCCTAAGTGTTCGAGACCGGCTTCCATATCGACGATGACCGTCTCGTTTCGTTGCACCACCAAATGTCGAAGCAGGTGTTTCAGAAGGGCATTCTCGGGACATGTACAGCCCGCGCCAGCCTTTGTTAATTTCCCCATTCGCATCAGGTGGATATTGCCTTTTTCAATCACATATTTTTCAGGAATATCTTCGACCTGTGGATTGAGCGAAAACATTTGTCCGCTAACGCCAGCTTCTGCGCCCGTGCGTTCCTTGATCAATTTTTTGTCCTCCGAGATCGCCGTAACCTTTTGCAGTGCATCGGCATCAAAACCGAGAGCCATGCCCAGGTTCGCATCGGGATCCGCATCAATAGCAAGGACATGTCCATCCCTGGCAAAAAATTCGCACAACAGCGCGGATAAAGTAGTTTTGCCAACACCGCCTTTCCCAGAAATGGCTAATTTCAACCCATTAGTTAACGACACAAAAATCCCCTCCATAATATTACTTTTTGCTCAACCCTACCGCCACGCCGTTGTCAATAATTTGACTCTACATTAGATTGAACCATATACATACATTCCTTTTGGACTATATGAAATAGTCATAATAGACTATATAACTAGATGTATGTACTAGCACATGCCGATCAAAATGACATCAATTATTTTATAATTCAGAGAATAATAATTTTGCTCAAACGCAAAGAAAGCAACATACGATCATGGATATTGATTACAATTAAATAACACAGATGTTCTTGCGTTCATGAACAAAACAGTGCAATATTAACCATAATATCGCACGTAAGATTCCCCACGTACATAAAACTACTCCAAAAAATGGAGGTTAAGTCTAATTTGAATACATACAGTAGGTGGGCAACAGCGGGTGTGGCGCTAACCATCATGGGAATGCTCTCAGGATGTGGTCCATCAGCACATGCCTCGAACCATTCAAGCACTAGTAAGCCGAGTATTCCGCTAAGTCATTTGAAAGTAATGGGTATCGGTGGTTCCATTGCACTAGGAGATGACGCGACAAATGACTATGGATATTTACAACGCACTTTTCATCATTTTAATGATACCTATTATAATAAAGCGATATACGGTGCCAATAGCACACAACTAGCTACCATGTATAAAGGTCGATATACAAGTTGGTTGTCCCAAATTCATCCGCAAGTTGTGGTTATTTCTTGGGGGCTATTGAACGATGCGGTACCGAATACCCCACTTTCTCAATTCAATGATTACTTAAATCTAGAAATTAAACAGGCGTTAGCCATTCACGCAATGGTTTTTGTCGTCACACCCCCTGTAACAGAAGTTTCTTACTCGCTTTATGCGAAACAAGAAACCAAATACGTTCAAGATCAAATTAAATTTGTGAAAAAAATGAACAACCACAATGTATATGCTTTTGATTTGTTCAGTCAAATGAAAAATTACTTGACTAATCACCATTTAAACATTAGGGAGTTTTCTGGAGACGCACATCATCCCAATAACAAAGGATATCAACTAGCGGCTAATCTTTTAATCGCCGACTTAAATCATTACTTTAAATGAAACGTGAGGTTAGTTGAAAAAATAGCATCACCACCCCGATGATTTAAATTCAGGGTGGTGATGCTGGTAATACCTATATTTCAATAATCAGGATGCAGTCTTTCCGCCAGGGCAGCCGGGGCCACCCGATCCATGCCCTCTCCCTTGAGGCATGGTGCCATTTACAAAATCAGTAATGCGTTGGTCTATATTCGCTGCCATTTGTTGCTCTTGCGTACTGGTCAGCTTATTACTGCTAACCGCCTGCGCAAGATTTGCTGTGGCGGCAGTTTCCAAATCAGTAATCAGTGTGGCAGTTGACACCCCTTGTGCCTGCGCGATGCTAGCGATAGATTTTCCGGATTTTAAATCAGATTGCAGTGTAGATGTGCTAATGTTCAAATCTTTGGCTACCGTAGTCATGAGGTTCCCCATGCCGCCAGGCCCGCCAAATCCACCAGGTCCATGCCCTATTCCTTGAGGCATGGTGCCATTTACAAAATCAGTAATGCGCTGGTCTATATTCGCTACCATTTGTTGCTCTTGCGTACTGGTCAGCTTATTACTGCTAACCGCCTGCGCAAGATTTGCTGTGGCGGTAGTTTCCAAATCAGTAATCAGCGTGGAAGTTGACACCCCTTGTGCCTGCGCGATGCTAGCGATGGTTTTCCCTGATTTTAAATCAGATTGCAGTGTAGATGTGCTAATGTTCAAATCTTTGGCTAACGTAGTCATGAGATTCCCCATGCCGCCAGGCCCCCGTCCATGATGAAATCCCGAAGTAGCACTCCAAGCATGTGACGATGTACTACTGCTAGGTGTCGTGGTTGCTGCATACGCGGTAACCGACAAACTAATCAATCCAACAGCAGCTAATGTTCCGAGTAGTGTTTTTGAATTTTTTGTCATTGTCATTGTCACTCCTAAGATTGATGGTTAGCTTTCAAATGTATCTTCCATCATGGAGCTGTAAATGACCTGTACAATTCACCTATCCGCATGTATTTTATACTAATTCCTTTATTGCCACCACCGGTACTCCACTTAGCGTATCTTTAACCGGACAAATTCGTTCTACGTGATCGATTAATTCATTAATTTTCGCCGGATCAGAAGGCGAATCAATTTCAATTCGGTATCGGACTTGTTGAAATCCCGGACGTACATTGGAATCTTTTTTCAAGAAACCGTCTGGATCGAGATCTCCCTCGACATGCACCATTGAATTTGTAAGTTCCACTCCATGAATTCTTGCGAAACTTGACACGAGGACATTGATACAACCACCAAGACCCGCTAACACAAGTTCTACCGGATTGGGACCTTGATTGGTTCCGCCAAGTGATATGGGTTCATCGATGACCACCTTGTGCTCTCCAATATTAGCAACAGAACGTACACTCTCACCTGACCAAACAACATCTGTGTTAAAAGTGATAAGCGACATAAAAAATACCTCCTATTCATATCGAATTACTTTGTATTGGAGTGATTATAAGCTAATGATATTACCACGTCAACATCCGGTTAGTAAATTCCATAATAGACCAACTCAGCGTTTGCACTATTGTATAAAACAAGAATGAGAGAACGACTCAATGTCGTTCTCTCATTCTTGTTATGCTATTATTTTATTTAGGAATCAAGAACTTAGCAAATACGAGGGAGGCCTATTGTGCAGATACACGGAATCGAAGTGAGCGGAATCGGAGTTGATCCACAAACTCGCTGTGCTCACTACTTGACCCCTCAAGATGTCATTGCCATAAAATTTTACTGTTGTCAACGGTATTATCCTTGTCATTCATGCCACGCATTAGTCACTGATCATTTACCTGAACGATGGCCTATCGAAAAATTCAATGAAAAAGCAATTTTATGTGGGGTATGTGGTGTTGAGCTATCCATTACGGATTATCTGCAAAGCCACTACACATGCCCAAATTGCGAGGCGAATTTCAACCCGCATTGTGCTAATCACTATGGTTTATATTTTGATGTTCCAAATGCACTCAATTAAGAAAAAGGAGCGTACAACACATGCAGAATAATCATCATAAAACAGCACTATTGGTCATGGATGTACAAAATGGCATTGTATCGCGTTTCACAGAAAATGAGAGCCTATTGCTTCCGTTTCAAAAAGCAGTGGAGGCCGCTCGCCGACACGATATTCCAGTTATCTTTGTGCGAGTTGCATTTCGTGAAGGATTTCCCGAGATCAGCCCCAACAACAAATCATTCTCGGCAATTTCTAAATCCGGTAATATGATCGTCTCCAACACAGCGACGCAAATTCACGAATCCGTGCAGCCCCAATCAAACGAGCCAGTGGTTACCAAACTGCGCATTAGTGCGTTTGCTGGAAGTGACCTTGAAGTGATACTCAGATCCCGCCAAATCGACACCTTAGTGCTCAGCGGCATTTCCACAAGTGGGGTCGTTCTATCGACAGTACGAGAAGCAGCAGATAGAGACTTTGCACTTACGGTGCTTGCGGATGCATGTCTCGATGCCGATCCTGAGGTTCACCGTGTGCTCACCGAGAAAGTGTTCCCCCGTCAAGCCGATGTGCTAACTGTCGACGCTTGGATCGACACTTTGAATTGACGATCAAGCGCCCACAATTATTTCTGGGCACGCCCAAAAATTACCCCCAAGCCCAATACGTGGTCAGACACATATTCCTTCCATCGCTGGTGGTGCGGGGTCTCTTTCTTTCGCGGAAAGCGCTACGTTCACGTGGACGAAGCACCAAACGTAACGATGCAAACCAAGGAACAGTAAACAGGTGAATATTTTCCCTAGGATAATTCTTCTTTCATGCGCAGATATACATCGCGCTCAATTTCTCCGCGCGCATATCGCTCTTTTAAGATATTGAGCGCCGAGTTAAACGATGTGGCACTATCATGCGAAGATATCCTCTCGTCTGTTCCGTGGTGATCGTGATGAAAATCAGGAATCATCGATCCGTGATTCATTAAACCGCCATGACCGCACATTTTCATTTCCCCTTTTTGAATTATTGGGTTACCAGTTCATACCCGGCCTCGTCGATTGCTGCCTTGATCTCCTCTATCGAAACCAGTGCTGTAAATTCCACGTTGACTTCGCCCTTCTCCAAGTTAACCGTTGCTTTATTTACCCCCTCAATTCCTTGCAGTGCACCCTCCACTGCATGCTTACAGTGATTACAAGTCATTCCCTTTACCACATAAATTTCGGTTTCCATTATTCTGATCCTCCCTCAATATGATTTAATTTTCACCCTGCGGCGTTTGCTTATGATAACTGCGCTTGAGCAGCAAGCTGTTTGAAACCACGCTCACAGAACTCATGGCCATCGCCGCACCCGCAATGATCGGGCTCAATATCCCAAACGCGGCGAGCGGAATGCCAAGTACATTGTAAAAGAACGCCCAGAAGAGGTTTTGCCGAATTTTCCTCATGGTGGCCTTGGAAAGTGTGATTGCATTCACCACACCCATGGTATTCGCGTTCAATAAAGCAATGTCGGCAGCTTCCAGCGCCACATCCGAACCAGAACCCATGGCAATTCCCACATCCGCAGCTGCCAATGCAGGCGCATCATTAATGCCGTCGCCCACCATGGTGACGATTTTACCCTGTTGTTTCAGTTCTGTTATTTTTGCAGCTTTTTGCGCGGGTAATACTTCTGCCATAATGCGGGTGATCCCCACTTGCTCTGCCACCGCTTGCGCTGTCCGCTCGTTGTCTCCCGTGAGTAGCCAAACTTCTATGCCCATCGCCTGAAGTGATTGTACGGTTTGCGCTGCTTCCGATTTTATCGCATCAGCAACGCCAATGACACCTAGTACGATATCCTCATTGGCGGCGAGCACTGACGTCCATGCCTTTTCCTCAAACTCACGCAAGACGTCTCCCGGGATACCCCTAATTCCTAATTCTTCAAACCATTTCCGATTACCCACACGGATTCTTTGCCCCTGTACAGTCCCTTCAATCCCTTTGCCAGGCACGGCTTCCACACTGGTGGCTTCGGGAATTCGCTCGGAACTAGTCACCGCATGGCGGACAATCGCTGCCCCGAGTGGATGTTCGCTTTGTTGTTCCAACGCAGCAACCATCTGGAGCATGAGACCCTCATCCCCTACATCATGTACCCATACCCGGCTTACCTCTGGATGACCCACTGTCAACGTGCCTGTTTTGTCAAACACCACACTTTGCACTTTGTGCAGGTTTTCTAGGTACTCACCTCCTTTAATCAATACACCCGACTCCGCACCAAGCCCTGTACCGACCATGATCGCAGTCGGTGTCGCCAGTCCCAACGAGCAAGGGCAAGCGATGACCAACACCGCGACTGCAGCGAGGAGAGCATGCGGCCAACCCGCCACGAATCCCCAGATCAAAAATGTCACCAATGCCACCACTAGCACCGCTGGCACAAAAATTCCCGAAATCTGATCCGCCAATCGCTGCACCGGTGCTTTGGATCCCTGTGCCTGATCCACCAGTCGGATCACCTGGGACAGTATCGTATCAGCGCCCACCTTCGTTATCTGCATGATAAACGCGTGCCGTTGGTTGACGGCTGCACCGACCACCTCATCACCAATCACTTTTTTCACCGGCATGGATTCTCCAGTTAAAAAAGACTGGTCTAATGTCGTGATCCCTTCGACGATCAAGCCATCACTGGGCACCTTTTCCCCTGGCAACACACGCACCAAGTCACCCACCTTCAGATCGGCAATGGGAACTTCCTGATCGCCATCGGGATGAACGCGACGGGCCACTTTAGCCCCTAGTTTAGCCAGTTCTTCCACTGCGGTAGAAGACCTTGCCTTGGCCTTTGTTTCCAATAATTTACCAAGAAAAATCAAGGTGATTACGGTAGCTGAGGAGTCAAAATAGGTGTCCCTTGCCCCCATCATCGTCAAAAAAATACTGTAAAGGTACGCCGCACTCGTCCCGAGCACGACGAGCACATCCATATTGGTACCGCCCCCACGCAGGGAATGGTACGCGCCTTTGTAAAACCGCCACCCTACGTAGAATTGAACTGGTGTAGCGAGAACCAGACTTACCCAATTCGGCATAAAAGACTTCCCACCAGCGAGTTCCACCACCATTTGTGCTAATAACGGGGAAATGAGAATAATGGCCAGCCACAGCTTGCGTAATTCCATGTGATAAGTCATTTGTTTTTTCTCGTGTTCACTTTGCCGAGTATCAGCACTAGCAAGATGGGCAGAGTATCCCGCTTTTTCTACAGCACGGTAAACGTCTTCATCTTTTACTAGGCCAGGAATATAAACTATTTGACCTTTTTCAGACGCTAGGTTCACTTGCACAGACTCCACGCCGGGTATCCGACTGACGACTTTTTCAATTCGCGCGGAACAGGCGGCGCAAGTCATTCCCTCAATCTGAATTTCTATTTTTTCCATAGGCACATGGTACCCTGTCTTCTCGATACGAGCCACCACATTTTGCCAAGTAGTCCCCGATTTCAGCACGACACGCGCGCGTTCAGAGGCGAGATTCACGTTGACCTCCTGCACGCCGTCCAACTTTGCCACATTTTTTTCAATGCGTACTGCACAAGACGCGCAAGTCATCCCTTCCACTGGTAAGACAAATTCCTTAAGTGCCGCGTCCACCACATCACCTTCTTACATTTTTGAAAATTGACGAAAAACCTCCATCAATTCCGCAATTTTCTCTTGTTCGCCGTCTTGGGTGGCAATCGCATCGACCACACAACCGCGCGTATGCACCTCAAGGAGTGGAAATGCCACTTTCTGAAGCGCATTTTTGATCGCCGAAATCTGCACCAAAATATCCACGCAATAGCGGTCTTCTTCAATCATCTTCTGGATTCCACGCACCTGGCCTTCAATTTTCTTCAACCTCATGAGTAAATCCGGTTTGATGTCGCCATAACTGTGCGTATGCCCCTTTGCATGAAGATGAGCCGATTCTTCCTGTACCATCCCATCACCTCACTCTTATACTATACCCCCGTGCAGTATGCAAAACAAGGATTGAATTTAAATTCAATCCTTGTTTTGCATCTTAACCGTCATATTTAGTTTGACTGTCACTATCCGACGATGATTTCGCCGTACATTCCCTCCGCGGCATGACCGGGGTACTCACAAATATAATTGAAATCAGGATAGCGGATGGCCACAATAAGGGCATATTCTCCACTCCGATTCGACTTGCCTCCCGCAATGATCACAATTGTGTAGTTTTCGTTTTTTCCTGTACATAAGAAAATAAGTGGCGAGGATCAATATGATCACGACAACCACAATGAAAAAAATCCGAAAAATCACATAAGAATAACCCCTACCCATCATCATCGGCATCATCATTGGCATGCCAAATGTCATAAATCCAAACCCTAGGCCAACAAAGAGCAAAAACATGACACCGATAATGATCAAAAGTACTGGAATCAACCAAAAATCCTTACGCATGGGTCTCGCCCCCTGTGTCGGCACAATGAATGGGTAGTAAGATGACGAAACGCGTCCCTGTGTCTAAAGTGCTGGTTGCGGTGATGGTTCCGCCATGTAATTCAACGATCTGTTTAACGATGGCGAGTCCAAGGCCAGCGCCTCCTTTTTGCCGGGTACGCGATTTTTCCACGCGGTATAGTCTTTCAAAGATGTGGGGTAAGTCTTCAGGGGGAATCAGATCACCACTATTTTGAAAAGTCATCATCAGCTGATCTTGGTATACTTTTGTTGCAACGGAAATCTCCCCTGACGAATTGACATAACGAAGTGCATTATCGAGAAGATTTAATGCCACTTGTTTTATCCGCATGGGATCCAGTGGGTAGGTTCCGCGTGCGTTCAAATGGACGATGAAACGCACGCCATTTTCAGCAGCTTTGGGCACCAGGTGATCAATGATAGATGATACCAGTTCGTCCACCGGTACCTCTTCAATGTGCACGCTCATTTCTCCCGCGTCAGATTGAGCAAGGGAAAACAAATCCTCGATTAACTGGGAAAGCCTTACTGATTCTTCATGAATGATGTTCAAATACGAGATTTTCTCTTCTTCGTTTTGTACCAATCCTTCGCTGATGATTTGGCTATATCCCCGAATATAACTGAGCGGCGTACGAAGTTCATGGGCAATATGACTGAGAAATTCCTTGCGAGTGTTTTCTAGATAGGCTAAGTGTTGCGCCAACCGATTGATTCCAGACCCAAGCTTCGCCAGTTCGTCATTGCCTTGGATTTTGACCTGTTTAAAAAACTGCCCTTCTACAATAGAATTTGTCACTTCTTCCATTTCGGTGAGAGGCCGTGCGATTCTTTGACCAAAAATCAAACTAAACCCTACCGCCACAAACAAAGCCCCGATTCCCGCAGCAAAAAAAAGCGTTTTTTCATAGACAAGTGTCAACCCACTCGCGAAATCACCCGATGACGCAGGCATGCCGGAAGTAAAAATAGGATAGAGCGCCGCAAACAACGCTGCCAAAATCAGTACAATCAGCAAGATCAGCGCGAAACTAATTTTTAAAGCCAACTTACTGGTCAATGGCTGTCCACCTCAAATTTGTATCCAATTCCCCAAACAGTTTGTATGGGATCTTGCAAAATGCCTGCGTGGCGAAGTTTCTCACGTATATTCTTAATGTGACTGTCGACGGTACGCGTGTCTCCAAAGTAATCGATCCCCCAAACACCTTCCAAAATTTCTTCCCTTTGGTAGATGCGATTGGGTCGTTCCGCCAACAACAATAAGACGTCAAATTCTTTTTGTGTGAGGATGACCGATGTTTCGTCGACCATGACCTTTCGCGCTTCTGCGTCGATCATCAACTGGATGGCGGGAAAATAAATACCCGCCGAAGCAGGATAGCTTCTCCGCAGCAGGGCTTGTGTACGGGCAACGAGTTCACGACCATCAAAAGGTTTGACGAGGTAATCATCGCCTCCGATCGCAAATCCCGTAATTTTATCATCCATTGTGCCGCGAGCAGTTAACATCAGAATGGGCATAGTGGGAAACTTTTTTTTGGTCAACTCCGCCACTTTCAATCCGTCCATATCCGGCATCATTAAATCTAAGATGATGATGTGGACATGCGCTTGCTCTAACTTGGAGAGTGCAGCCTGACCGGAATCCGCTTCAATGATGGTGAAACCAGCGCTGCTTAAATAAATGCGGATTAATTGTCGCATATTAGCTTCATCATCAACCACAAGTGTTGTGAAATTCAAGATTTTCACCTCATTAACTATGACTAACAACAGCATATACAAAAAGTGTGAAGAAAGTATGCAGATTGACTAATACCCATCAATGTTTCCCTATAGGTTCCACAAACTTTCTACACATTTATAACTTATTCTTTACTCATGAACAGAGGGGGAATTACGATGTTTGGTTACGGACCTATGATGGGCGGTTGGGGATATGGAAACGGCTTAGGTGGTTGGGGAATGGGGGTAATTGGAATGATTTTTCCACTGTTGATCCTTATAGGAGTAGTATATATCATCTATCATTTTTTAAGCAGAGCTGGACGAAACAGGGAGTTTGGCACTCAAAATTTCTCTAGAGCCAATGAAATTCTCGCTGAACGATTTGCGCGTGGCGAAATATCCGAAGAAGAGTATAAACGATTGAAGAACTTACTCTAAAAGAAGGAAAAGTGCGGATTCCTCACGTAATAATCAATTGACAATAGCCTCCC
Source organism: Bacillota bacterium (assembly GCA_021846145.1). The sequence goes on along the minus strand of JAJZCJ010000007.1, from coordinate 16,226 downwards.
GTTTGAAAGTATTCAGTCAAACGCTGGAGGCTACTTACTGCCACCAATTCCGCATGAAAGCCATGTGGCACCTGTGATCATTGGTGCAGCCACTGTACTTGACCGCCAAGACTATCTGTTTGTATCGTGTCTCGGTCAATGAGCACATTGTCATACGGTTGCGCTGCAGACTGAATCATCTGATATCCGCGAACGGATGGAGTCAGAACACTGCTCAATGACTTCCAGTAATGCCCGAATTTCAGATCGTAATACAACTGATCCCCCGTCAAAATACTGTTCGCCCCAACATATATGCCAGGGATATATCCCCAGGCCGCAACGGCGTCATACCAATTATTACAATAGTCAATGACTGTCGATGCAGAAGTGCCTTGAGTAATTCCCTCCAAGTCAAGCCAAACGTTCACATGTGCAGGAAACCCTACATGGTAGGCATTGTCTCGTGCATTTTTACCATCAATCGTTCCCATTGTGGGAGTTGGCGTCCAGTACGGCTGGCGAGTGTGTTGCACAGGCATGAGGCCAAGCCCTGCATTCACGATGTTCAGCGCTTCGTAGTGATCCAGATCACCACTTGTATACGCAGGATAGCTAAGAGAGAGGTACCGAATAATGAACTTGTACCCTGCTGCTGCGAATTCCTGAATGTGCGTGATGTCGAGCTTTGTATCGGTATCAATTCCAGGAAGTCCAGCAGGAACACTTCCGGTCGTGCCAGGCAAGTAACCAACTTGTTGCCGCATTGAAATTCCCCCGATTGCTGTATGAAATGAAAATCCAGCTAACATGGCATATCTGTAAAAGTGCGCAACACCAATCCGACGAGTGACCAGTGCCGATTGGCACGCCATTTCCGTAACTTAATCAAATAAAAATGACGTGCCGTTAAGCACGTCATTTGATTAGCCAATTGCTGTTTTTCTACTCCAAAACGGAACCCGTTAGAATGATTGAGGATAGCTCGTTTTTGAAACTCACATCAAAGCGCATATACACCTGGGCCTATCAACGCTACACCAACTGCAATCACAATCAACAGCAAGTTGTATTCAAAACCGTTTTGCGTAATCCAATAACCATTTGGACCATGCACCTTCACGATCGCGACGAACATAGTAACGACGATCAAGACTGCCGCCACAGGCAACCACAGTCCTGCGGCAAACAAAAGACCACCTACTATCTCCGCAAGCGCAGCGATAAACGCCATCGGTACACCTGGTTTCACCCCAATCGACTCCATCCAACCGCCGGTACCTTTGAGACCGTGGCCGCCGAACCAACCGAACATTTTCTGAGTGCCATGCCCCGCATAAGTAAGACCGACAATTAAACGAATAATAAGTACACCGAAACTCATCAACACCGGCAACCACCTTCCTATAAATAATTAACTTACTGTTTGTAAGCTAATGTCGACTTAAATACACTACTATAGTTGCTTATCTTTTGTCAACAGCAGTGAACAAACCGTCTCCCGCGTAATGGAGCCGCCCACAACCCGCTCCGTATAATTTTTGTCACGAAGAGCGGTTCATGGCCGTCTGCTCCATCTTCCTCAATCAATAAGGCAACCTACGCATGGAGAAGCATGGTGCCCAGAATCCCCACACCGTATGACACCACGCCAACAAGGACCCCGGCCACAGTCATTTCCAGACCACTCGCCCACCATCGCCGCACAGTGACGACGCTTTTGGCGGCACCTACGGCAAAATGAGCCAGGATACTGACCAACGCCGCTACGACAATAGCCCGCACACCGGTCAAAAAGAAAAAGGGAATAAGCGGCAGTATCCCGCCAATGAAAGTCGACAAACTGCCGATGCCGGCAGATGTCCAGGGATTCCCGCCACCGTCATCGGTGAGACCGAGTTCCTCCTGATTCATCGCTTTCAGAAGTTGCTCCGGTTCGCGGGAGAGACGTTCGGTGATCCCCTTGGCCTCATTTTCCGTAAATCCCTTCAACTGATACAAAAGTTGTAACTCTTCTATCTCCTCGTCGAGGTTATCCATAATCTCACGACGTTCGTGTTGCTGTTCGCTATGCGCTAATTCGTTTTTGGAACGGGTAGACAGCCATGCGCCAACGCCCATTGACAACGTGCTCGCCACAGCCCCAAAAAAACCGCCGACCAAGACCGTGTGGCTGTTGGCGGTATACCCGGCAATACCGGCAATGATACCAAAGATTGCACCTAACCCATCATTAACGCCGTAAATGGCATCTCCCATCCACCCGGCCACTTCCCGTTTATGAAATCGTTCCGCTCCCCAAATCCGCTGCAACGTCTCGCCGATAGGCAACGCAGGTGCCGCGAACAGGGAGTGTACTGTGCTGTCGTGATGAGACTCTTCCTCATCGATGCGATCGATTATGCGAATAATTTCCCTGTCATCAAACACATGCCGCAGGAATTCGTACCACGCTGCATTGCTGTGTTCCAACGCATCGAGCTGCTGCAATAATGCCTCGTTAGAGTACACTGCGCTATCATACTCGCCAAGACTCGAACGAGGCACTGGGACACCTACTTCATGCAATTTCCCTGCCCATATGTCCGCATGAGATTGCTCAATATTCGCCAGACGTGACAGAAGCGAACGTCGGGAGTGGTCCTTTTCCAATTCGGCGGCCCGGCCGTACAATTGAGCCGCTTCCATCTCCCTGCGCCAGCTCTCGCCCAGCATTTTGCTTAGTATGCTATCCTGTTGCACCATACTCACGATGGTCACCCTCCTGATACCGAACGGAATTATAGACGCGCGCAATTTCGGCACTGATTGCGAAATCTCATTTCCAGTGTTAGTAGACCCACAGTCGCCACTCGTCAGTGCTGAAACCACACGGTCCATTGCTTGGCTGGTGTGCGTTTGCGAGTCCCTTCCCGTTGATCAGAAAATCCAATATATACTGCACCCACAAAGTCCATTTCGCGTGGAATCTGAAGAAAAGCACACACCTGATCTCCGGTAAAATAGTCGGCCGTACGCCATATCGCTGCGAGTCCAAGGTGATGGGTCGCTAGAAGTAGATTCTGTATGGCGGCGGCCGTAGCCGCAAAGTTCTCCTTGGTAATAGTGTCGTCGTTTGCCCGCAGAGAGTAAATGATAATTAAAACGGGTGCGCTCATGATTTTCCGCCGCACCCCCTCCGCTGCAATGGATGCCTTAACAGTAGCTGTAAAGCGGAGCGGTTCACTGAAGAGCCCCTTGTCTTCCGAAATAGCCGTTCCCGTCGCTTTATCTGCGCTAGCCGCGGACGTCATCTGATTGCACACGACATCTGCGAACGCATCCCGGCCACGATCCGTAACTACACGGAATCTCCACGGCTCCGTGAGCCGATGATTGGGAGCCCACACCGCTAAATCAAGACATTTTTCAATCAATTCTTTAGGTACTTCCCGATCAGAGAATTTTTTCACGCTCGCTCGGGATACAATCGCCTGATCAACTTCCATCGTCAGCCTCCTTGAAAAGTTTCCTAGATACCTCTGACACACGACGTTCCCTACCCGATTGCGTAGCCAAGGTAGGGACAACAGGTGTGTATCCCCTACCTTGATTCGCAAATCCTAAGTAAATCCTGTTTACAGTTCCGTTTTTCCACTCAAATAGGCGCTCGCCTGTTGCTGAAGTTGTTGCAGCGCCACTCGAACGCTCAACTGGCCTGTAACCGCTTTGTAAAACTGGGAGTCGAGAACCGCCTGCACTTCCTTGTAGCCCCCTTGCAGTGGGCGCGAAATCGTATACTTTGATGCCAGTTCAGCCATCGACACTTGCGTTCCCGGGTGTGTTGTCAGGAAATTTTTCGGCATCTGACCAGCCGATGCTCTGGTCTCAGGCGGAAAGCCGGAATGTTCGGCCCAATAGACTTGTGGACCCGCACTGAACCACCATTTGATAAACGTTCCTGCCGCCTGATCCTGTGCCTGCGTATGATCGATCATCATCACAAAGCCTAGACCTTGTGCCAGATTCGCGCTGTGCCCCGAAGTTCCTGCGGGATAGGCGAACACTCCGACCGGAAATCTACCATGGACGGCCTCCAGAATTTTTTGATACCCCGCCGATGTCCCGTCTGCAACGGCAATTTTGCCAGCCCCAAAATCGGCACGAATGTTCGATCCGTGCGCAAAAATCATTTCGTGCTTCACATACAACGTGTGAAAGTAGTTGAACGTCGCCGTAGCTGCCGGACTCAGGAAATCCGCCTCTTTCCCGTTGGAACCGGGCATGAACAGTTGCCCGCCGTTCGCGAGAAACGGCGGTAAGATATGCGCCGACGAATCCTTGTACGCCATCGGAACAACGGTGGGAAACCGCTTCTTCAAGATTGCCAGATCTTTCGCCAATTGCGTCCACGTGACAGGAGTGGTCTTGATTCCCGCTTCAGAAAATAACTTTGTATTATACGTCAATTGAGATACTTTCACGTCTGCCATAAGGCGATAATGCTGACCACCCACTTCACCGTTGGACCAGACACTCGGATAAAACTCATTTTGCCCTAAGCCATTTTTCTTCAACAGATAAGGATTCAATGAAAGGAGTGCATGCGCGTTCAAAAATGATCCGTCGTAATGGCTGATCTCCGCTAGAATCGGCGGATTTCCAGCGGCGAGCGCGGCAAGCGCCTTTGTACTTGCCTTTGTATTTTCGATCGTGATATGAATAAGCGGATGCGTACGATTAAACCAATTGACCAGATAGACCTCCGCATTTTCGACAGGCCCGCCATTGTGCGACTCCCACAAAGAGAGCTGTTGCACCGACGTTGATGCCGCGGCTGCAAATCCCGTCAGCGCTACATTTGTCATCATAACCCCTGATAACCCAGCGATAAGTGACCAAATAATTTTTTTCTTCACTAGTCTTCCCTCCATATTTGGATGATCGACGTTGCTTAACCCAAGGATCGTGTCTTCCCCTACGATATCGTTGCACATCACCCCCCAGTGGATCACCCACGTTACTCTTTAGCTCCCTGATCACCCCCAGCCACTGCGGCGACGATATGCTTTTGCGTGAATAAAAACACGATCACAATCGGTAAAATGGCCAACAGAGCCGCCGACGTGAGTTCCCTCCAGTTGGCCTGGTACGTCTGCATGTAGTGTGTCAGCGCAAGCTCGATCGGATCAATCGAAGTCGTATTGGTCATGATGAGAGGCCACTGAAATTGATTCCAGGACGAGATAAACGTCAGTAGCGTCACCGTGGCGACAGCAGGCCGTGCGAGTGGAACGGCAACCCTCCGAATATAGATCCAGGTATCTACGTTTTCGATGCGGGCAATCTCACGGTAACTAGATGGGAGTTTCATAAAATACTGTCGGAACAGAAAGATCCCCGACGTGTTGGCGACAAAAGGTACGATCAATCCCGCGTACGTATTGAGCAGATGTAGGTGGAACATGACCACGTACTGCGGTACAAGAAGCGCCTGAGCCGGCAACATCATGACACCTAGGATGAAGTAAAAGAACCACTGTTTGCCCGGCATTTTCACTTCGGCGAGCGCATACCCAGCAAGGGCACTGCTGATCAGGACACCGACAATGGTGACCGACGTGATCAGCACGCTGTTGGCCAAATATCGTAGCAAGTGTGTCTGGGTCAACACCAACCACAATGCATGAAAATGAAAGGCGGGAAGAAACACCGGCGGCAAGCTATATGCCGAACCACGCATTCCCGTTGCGATCACCAGAATCCAGTACACGGGTGCCACAAACACCACGGCGACTAGTATACGGACAGTCGTCATCCCCCACTTGGACATTCCTGTTCCTCCTCAGCGATAAAAGACAAATCGATCGGCTACCCGTTTTTGTATGAGCGCGAGTCCTAGAATTAACGCGAAGAGCATAAAACTCATCGCTGATGCTAACGAGAAATGCTGGTACAAAAACGCCGTCTGATACACTAGCATTGAATCTGTCGTCGTGGCGAACGCGGGACCTCCCGCACCACCGTGCGGACCACCCGTCAATGCGTAGATTTGAGAAAATGACTGCAATGTATTGATGGTGGCGAGGACGACAACAAAAAACGTGACGGGACTGATCAGTGGCAAGATCACGCGACGAAACAGATACCAGCGCTTTGCTCCATCCACTTGAGCGGCCTCCAGCACAGACCGTGGCAACGTGGCCAATGCTCCCAAAAACAGCACCGTGTATAGCCCGAGCGAGTGCCATAGACTGTACCCGATGACGGCCGACATAGCCCAGTGCGTACTAGCGAGCCAGCCTGGCTGCGGAAAATGGAGAAAACCGAGTACAGAATTCAACAGCCCGAATTGCGGATCAAACAACCATATCCAAATTATAGATGTCGCTACGACGGGGGTGACGTGTGGCAAAAAGACCATGGAGCGCAACACCCCGCCACGTCGGGATTGGATACCTTCGCGTAGCAGCAACGCCAACCCGAGCGAAAGCAATGTCGCAGCGGGAACCATCACTGCGGAAAAATACAGGCTGGTGAACAGTGCCTGCCAAAAAAGCGGTTGGGCGAATAGAATCACGAAATTCTCGAACCCAATAAACTGGCTTTGTGACGTGAATAGATTCCAATGAAAAAAGGATATATACGCCAGAAATATTGCTGGAACATAAAAGAAAACTAAAAATACCAACAAGCTTGGCAACAGCAAACCAAATCCCAGAATCGGTTCGAGCCTGTTGTGAAGCACACTGCGCAGACGTTCGATTGCGATGCTCATTTCCTGCCTCCTATCTGCTTGTCATCGCGGCTGCTTCCTGTAAGGCATGCACTTGTCCCATTCTATTGTGCGATCGTATGCGACGATTTTGTTCATCAAACCAGTGAAGGCTTGAAAATGGTGCTGTGATCCATACGGATTCGCCACGACCCGGCACCGGCTGACCGTATTCCAGCACATACACCAGAAGATCATCGCCCCACAGAGCATGCACATGGCGACGCGGCCCCAGCGTTTCCACATCGGTCACCACCACGGAAAACTGCACACCTTCCACGCGACCCATTTGGACAAATTCTGGTCGAAATCCGAGCCAGCATTCTGAATAGGCCTTGAGTATTTCCCACTCCGTCGCTTGTGCTATGGGATGTGTACTGAACACTTTTTCACCATTTCGAGTCGATACGATCACCCATCCTCCTTCGCGATGAAGGACGCGAACATTCATCGCATTCATTGGAGGCGATCCGAAAAACCGAGCCACAAAGAGCGTTTCTGGTTCGTGATACACTTGATCTGGAGTTCCAATCTGATGAATTTCCCCCTGTTGCATGACTAGGATCCGATCCGCCATTGTCATAGCTTCCACCTGATCATGGGTCACGTACACAGTCGCCACTCCTGTCTGTTCGTGCAAGTGGCGCAAGTCGATACGCATTTTTTCCCGGAGCACAGCATCCAGATTGGACAGCGGTTCATCCATTAAGAAAATATTCGGCTGTCGAACGAGCGCGCGCCCGAGAGCAACGCGCTGCTTTTGTCCACCCGATAGCTGACCTGGTTTTTTAGACAGCATATCTTCCAATTCGAGTAGCGTGGACACTTCCTTGACCCTCTCACGTATCTTGGACTTAGGAATTCGAGCAGCACTCAAACCAAATGCGAGGTTTTCAGACACCGACAGATGGGGATACAGCGCATAGTTTTGAAATACCATTCCAACATTCCGATCCCCAGGGGACAACACAGCAGCATCCCGTCCTCCGAATTCGACAATGCCTGTTGTTGCTCGTTCGAGCCCTGCGATGATGCGGAGCACGGTGGACTTTCCGCATCCGGACGGTCCGATAATCACGAGAAATTCACCTTCATTCACATCGAAACTGACACCGCGCAGAGCCGATTGCGTACCATACTGTTTCGTCACGCTGTGGAAATTGACTACGTCCATGCCACTGCCTCCTTAAAATTACTGTCACAATCAATTATCCTGACAAGGAATGATAAATCGGTGTTGGAGGACTCTGCATTGGGTTAAGAGTTGATGAAGGCAAAATCAAAGGATACTCGAGGAATTGTAAAGACGATGAGAAGTATAGTGTCGAATCCGGTTATTTGATTACGATTCTTTGTGATTTCCTGACCTTTTGCTCATGTAATCATTACACAAGATCGATATTGTGAGAATTGTCTAACGTCTTCTGGAGGTGTTCAGCCATCGCTACAATTCTGATTGTCGAAGATGAACCAAGAACAGCCGAAACCGTGGCCTTGTTCATGCGTCAACAAGGCCACGAATGTCAAATTGTTCATGAAGGATATGCTGGGCTGGGACTCGCGCTCAGCAAGTCGTTTGACGTGATTATCTTGGACTGGATGTTGCCAGGTATCGACGGATTGACGATCTGCCAGCGCATCAGGCGCAGCTGTCAGTCTAAGATCATCATTTTGACAGCGAGGTCTGGAGTACAGGATCGAGTATACGGTCTGGATCAGGGTGCCGACGACTATGTTGTGAAACCTTTCAGTCTGCGGGAACTTGAGGTGCGCGTTCGACAACTCATCCGCATCTCTCCACACGAGTCTCAGATCGACGCACTACCGTCTTGGGTTCTTCACCATGGCAGACTGGAAGTAGACACGCAGAGCTACATCGTCACTTATGAAAAGAAGGAGATACAGCTCACTCTCACCGAGCTAAAATTACTCTCGTACATGATGGAGAGACCGGAATCACTGCTTACCAGAAAACAACTGGCCAAGAGACTGAATGAAGAAGGCAAGTATGACGTGAACCTTCACAACATCACTACACATCTCAGCAATCTGCGGCGCAAATTGCATCAAGCGACGGGCGATCCGGTGATCCGAACCGTCTATGGCATTGGGTACAGATTGAGCTGATGCGTTCACGCCTGATCGCCCTACTTCTAATTGTGTCGCTGATCGTGTCAGTCGTTGATTTCTTCAGTTCGCAGTGGGTTTTCGAACGTGGTTTTACTTCCTATGCGGCCAAATCACAGCGAGATCAAGTAAGCGACTGGGCAGTTCTGTTAGGGCTCCTGTATGTGGATCATAAGCATTCGTGGTCCTTTTTACGCAGTACCCCTACCGGACTGACAAGCGGAAGACCCACATTGCCCACGGATGGTCTCCTGCATAATACGACTCGATTTGTTGTTCGTGCTGATGGACGGGTGATTTTTGACCATGACACATCCACACTGCTTCACGGACTATGGAACATGATTCCGATTAAAGTGCAAGGACGACAGGTGGGTGAATTACAGGTACAGAGCTTTACGCCAGTCCGATTACAAAACTTGCAGAGTCGCATCGAGTTTTCATCCATGAAGTTGCTGCTGCTAATCCTGTTCATCGTCGTGTTGTCAGCGACTGTCGTGGGTGTTCTCTTTCTTCGCCGTTTTCTGAAACCTCTTGAACAACTGTCGATTGCTGTGCGCGACATCAGGAAAAAAGGGTATGTGGTGAAATTACCGACAGTGACCGATCGGGAAGTGAGTAACGTTGCGCTCGCCATCGAATTTGTACGTGCGGAGTTGATCAAAGCGCAAACAGCGCGTGAAAAACTGCTTGCTGATTTACATCATGAACTGCGTACGCCGATGACCATCATCGCCACACGTCTTGAAGCCATTCAGTGTGGACTGTACACTTTTGACGAATCGAGTCGGATCATATTATATGAAGAAATCATGCGCATGGAGAAGCTATTAGCTGATCTTCAGCAGTTAAACGATGCGCAGGCAGGTGACCTTATCTTGGAATCGGAAATCGTCGAAACCAGGCCGTGGATGGAGGGGATTATTGAGCGCTTTCGTGTAGAATTAGACAGCAAAGGCATTCGTGTAACAATCCTCATCTCTCCCCCCGCAATGAGGATTCAAATGGACGTTCAGCGGATGACACAAGTGCTTCTGAACCTTCTCTCCAACGCCCTGCGCTTCGTTCCGCCCCATTCTCTCATTACGCTGTCTGCACATCCTATTGCGGAAAGCGAAGAGGTTGTCTTGATCGTGTGTGACGAGGGTCCAGGTATTGCAGCCGAGCACCTTCCTCACGTATTAGAACGGTTTTATCGTGTTGATGTGTCGCGCAAGCGCGATACGGGAGGTACCGGACTAGGCCTTGCCATCGTCGCAGAAATCGTACACGCACACGGCGGACGTGTTGATATTGAAAGTGTGATTGGTCGCGGCACCTGTGTGAAAGTGACATTACCGCACCCGTTCACCTGATATTCGATGCGATGAAAACATTCAAACTGAATTCAATCATAGAGCTTAGACCCTTCCGTGATTAATTGCTCTAATTTTGATGCCATAAATGAGGGGCTATATTTTAATTCACTTTTGATCCACCACTTGATTATTCCAATAATTGATGATGTAGCATAAGCATAGAACAAATCCATCGGTATCTCTTCTTCATTTTTTTCGTAATCAAGCTGAGAAACATGACTCGCAATCATGGAAGCGAATACTTCCTCAAGTTGACTTGTGAATTTTAAGTCCCCTTTTATCAGCAATATCACCCTATAAAAATCCGCATTTTCCATGACTAGTTCGAACACTTTTACCATGGCTACTCGTTTTTCTGCTTTCGATAATTTGGATCTATTGGGAGATATGAACTCTTGAAGTCCATCCGTCAGTTCCGCAAAGACGTCTCTTACACTTTGTTGAAGAAGGTCATGCTTGTCTTGATAATGTGCGTAAAATGTTGATCGGTTTAAATCGGCACGTTTCACGATATCGCTAATGGTTATCACATCGTAATCCTTTTCCTCAATTTCACGCACCAACGCAGTACGTAACATCTTCATAGAACGTAAAACTCGACGATCTGTTTTTTTCTCCATCATTTCCTCGCCTCTTTGTGCCTTTATTAGTCATTACCCGACCATTTGATCATTTAGTTGTATAACCAACATAACGCTATTGATTGTTGATTGACAATCAATAGTACCACCTCTACTATAAACTACATATTGATCGTTAACAAACACAATGTTGTTTTTTATCATGTGCGTGCTGCCGTAAATCAGGAGGAATGATTTTGGATCAGAACAACACGGAGACTGTTGAACGGGTTATCAAAGCTCCATACTTTCAGCTTTTTATCCTTATCCTTGGGACATTTATGGCTGTACTTGATACCAGTATTGTGAACGTAGCAATTCCAAAGATGGAACCCGCACTGAATTCTAATATAAACCAGATACAGTGGGTGCTTACTGCCTATATGCTAGTTAGTGGTATTACTATTCCTATCACCAGTTGGCTTTCAAATAAGCTTGGAACAAAAAACTTATTTACATATTCTCTGGCCCTTTTCACTATTGGTTCAACCTTGTGTGGAATTGCTTCAAACTTACCCGCGATGATTTTGTTTCGAATTATTCAGGCGCTTGGCGGTGGATTTTTAATGCCCTTAGCGAATACCTTGATTTATAAAATTTTTCCACCTAAAAAACGAGGTGGGGTGATGGGGGTATTTGGTCTTGCTATCATGTTGGCCCCAGCATTTGGTCCATTGTTGAGTGGCTATTTTGTTCAATATTTGAGTTGGCGGTTTATTTTTTTCATAAATATACCTTTTGGCATTATTGGGACCATACTTTCGTTTATAATCATTCAAAATTTCCCAGATGGGTCAGCAGAGAAATTGGATGTTTGGGGATTTTTTTTGTCCACTACTGGATTATTTAGTTTGCTATATGGATTAACTAATGTCTCTACGGATGGATGGAATTCTCTGTCGGTGTATCCGTTTTTAATAGTTGGGGGGGTATTATTAATTTTCTTGGTTGCAGTGGAATTGATGATAGACAAACCTTTAATTGAGTTTCGAGTTTTCAAGGATTATCTGTTTACCTTGAGCGTTATTATAACGTCATTGATTCAAATCACAATATTTGTGAGTTTGTTTTTATTGCCATTATTTTTCGAAAATATAATGGCATTTACCCCACTTAAAATCGGAGAATTTATGACACCTGCTGCTCTGTTGTCTGCTCCCATTATGATGTTAGGTGGCTTACTCCTGAATAAAATTGGGGCACGATTGATTGCGGTTACAGGTCTAATTATGACGGTGGTGGCCACTTACGGATTTTGTTTCTTAAATGTAAATTCAACCGAGAATCATATGCAATTTCTCTACATTTTTCGGATGATTGGTGCCACGATGGCCTTAATGCCAATCATGACGGCAGGCATGAATAGATTATCTCATCGTTTACTAAGTCAGGCATCAGGTTTAAGTAATACCATCCGACAAGTGGCTTCATCTCTTGGGATTGCTGTATTCACATATTACTTTGAAAAACAGATCGCGGTACACGAGCATCAAATGATTTCCCGATTAACATTATTTTCACCGCAAGGAATTCAATTTAATGTGATACAGTCTAAGCTTATATATCATGGCTTATCCCCTATTCAAGCACATCTCACTGCACTTACCATATTAAACGAAGCGGTGAACCAACACGCATTTGTAGCTGCTCTTAATGACACATTTTTAGTAGGTACCATTCTCTCTGCGGTCTGTCTTGTCGTCACCTTCTTCTTTAACGATAAGCAATATAGCGTGGATAGAGAAGATCAACACGCAATCTTGCTAATGGAATAGCCCGTTTATATTAACCATGATAAAATCGCAAGGGGGAACGAATAAAGATGGAGGATCACCTCGGATTTCAGAACAGTAGTGGACATATAGATAGTTGCCAATGTGCAGAGGAAATTTTGCGTAGTAAAAAATTGGATCAAATCATGGATAAAGCGGTCATTTGTGTCGGGGAAGCAGAACGTATTCACGCACTGATCACGGTGGCACGAGAAATGTCCAATGTACCAGAGACACAAGAAGCCCTCATAGCAAGAATTGCCACGAGACTAGAGTGGTTAAAGGATTTTTTAGAATCGTAGTCTAGATCAACCTCCTATTACTTTTTCGAGAATCTAGGACTCCGCGGTGCGCTGGTCTTCGTTTCTTCATTTTTGGTGCGGCTGGTAGGAATCTCATCAATAACCACCACCTTATATATACCAAAAAACACGCAATGCTTTTATTGGAGCGGGTGATGGGAATCGAACCCACGCTATCAGCTTGGAAGTTTGACCCAAACCCTATCATCTGATATTAAAATTGTTCCGAAAAGCCCGATGACTCAGCATTTTCTAGAGCTTTTCTTTTCGCGTTAGGAGTATACTTTATATCGGCTAATCATGATTTTGTTCAAAGCATAACACTAAATCCCGCCTAACATCAGCACCAAAGCTTCCCCTAATTTCACCATTCCCGTATGCACTGTATGAACGACAAATGTAGCCAACTGCATGATCAGCGTCGGATGAGCAAGGATATACTTCACGCTTGAACCTCCATTCCTCGGTAATTGCCCCCACTCTTAGTGGTAAGCCGTTCCTGCCGAAGTGGGTGGAAGCCACGAACAATTACGTCCCTACTGTTTGTCAAGTTCCACAATGATCAATCGTCCAACAAGGTCAGCGGAAATAATACTGACCAAAGACTTAACTTAAGGTGTTCAGAGACATATTCAAATGATCCACTTAAGAATGTAAACAAACCAGCGCCTATACACGTATTTTTGGATATTTATCCAGTTTTATCGAAGGATTCTTCTGTCGCTAACGCCCCCCAAGTACGCAATAGTAAACGATTGGAATCTATTATTTTTCAGATTGGAGAATGTACATCTCTGTATATAAAAAAGTCGCCCACTTAATAGTGAACGGACTTCATTATTTTCTATATATATTTCCACATGAAAGTGGTCTGCTTGATAGGCTTGTATGAACGTTCTGATTTTCACATCGTGACGATAGTTCGTCCCCGGATTTTTCCCTCTAGTATGTTTGATAATACGCCCGGTAGTTCATCAAGGGTTACTTCCTGACCGATGTCCTCCATAAGATTGGCATGTTTTAATTCGTCGGCCATTTGCTGCCACAAATTAACCCGTAGATCCATCGGACAGAAGACCGAGTCGATGCCGAAGAGGTTAACACCCCTTAGGATGAACGGATAGACGGTGGCGGGGAACTCTGTGCCGCCAGTCAATCCGCAGGCGGCCACAGAGCCTCCGTATTTCATTTTGCTTAAAATATAGGCAAGGGTTCTTCCACCCACAGGGTCAATTGCTCCCGCCCAAAGTTGCTTATCCAGAGGGAGAATGGCTTCGGGTGAAAACTGTGATCTATCCAGTATTTCACTGGCTCCCAGTCTGTTTAAGTATTCGTGCTCCGTTACTTTTCCCGTGCTGGCCATAACATGATAGCCTTTCTTTGACAGCATTGAAATCGCAAAGCTTCCCACTCCACCGGTGGCACCTGTAACCAGGACTGGATCTACTTCAGGTTTTAACCCTCCATACACTTCCAGCTTGTGCAAGGATAAGGCAGCCGTAAATCCCGCTGTGCCATAAACCATCGCCTCTTTTAAAGTGAGGCCGTCGGGAAGAGGCACCACCCAGTCTACGGGAACCCGCGCATACTCGCTAAAACCGCCAAAGTGGGTAATCCCCAACTCGTATCCTGTTACTAGAACTTCGTCCCCCTCATGAAAGCGGGCATCCTGGGAGGAAACCACCGTCCCAGCCAAATCGATTCCCGGTATAAAGGGATAGGACTTTATAATGCGACCATCGGGAATGCTGGCTAATCCGTCTTTATAATTCACGCTGGAATAAGCAACACGCACCGTCAGGTCTCCCTGCGGCAAATCATCCAGACTAAGCTCTTTAATGTCAACAGAAAAAAGATCGGGCGTTTTATTAACCAACAGAGCGCGAAATTTTTGCAATGGGAATCCTCCTTTACTCGTTTTCCTAATCCCATTATTGTTTGTTAGCTAATAGTTTGTCAACAAGATATTTTTATACAAATCGTCTTGGAATAAAACAAAGACACCCAAGAGTTTCCCGGGTGTTCTAACTATCCGCTATTTTTTTAAGGTATTCTTCTAACCTTTCATAATCACTCTGGCCAAAGGCTCCCAAATAATGTTGATTTGCTTCTATTATCGCTTTTTCTATAGGTTCCCGCAGCTTGATCCCTCGTTCCGTTAAGGCAACCCTGAGTGCCCTCCGGTCATTGGGGTCGGATTTCCTCATAAGAAGTCCTTTATTTTCAAGTCGGTCAAGGATACCGGTGATTGTTGAACTGTCTAGAAAAAGTTTCTCAGCGATTTGCTTTGGGGATAAATTATCATCTCGCCAAAGACAATTTAAAATGCCATATTGGACTGGAGTCACATCGAATTCAGCAAGCCTGCTTTTAAAATACTGGTGGACTGTTTGCTGTGCCCTGGCCAACAAAAAATTGAGACATTGATCTAACTCCATTGCGAACACCTACTGCATTTTTAGGATGATTATATTTAAATATAAAAAGCTTGTCAAGAAACAGTTTGTACGCAAACCATTGCTGCACAAACACGCTGGGTAACTTTTGCCACGTGAACCCATTTACTTTCATACTTCCTTGATGAAACCCTTCTCATAATCCGAAACTCGAATCTGGACAGTTTATTCAACAATGCTGCCCGATAGTCCCTCAAGGTACCCGGCTAGAAGACTGCATTTTCATACAAAATCCTTTCGTGTTCGCGGACGAGGTTGTTCAGATCTTTCAATGATGTTCTAAAAATGGAAATAGTTAACTAGTTAAATGTTGAATCACGTTCGGTAACCACTCTTCCACCCATGCCTCATTACTATCCCGGTACACAGCCATCGACGAGGTAAAAACATAGTTCTGGACTCGGTTTTTAAACACTTCAACGGCAACAAAGGCATCATTGGGTGCGTAACAAATCTGATCAAAAACAATGTCATATTCAGTATCTCCGATGGCAGACAGTAGTCGTGACGGGTCACCTCTGTCGACAACGAGTCGCTCAACGGAATCCCCGAAATTGTCCTCTGCCTTACCACGAGTTGCAATTGTCACACTGCGTCCGTGGTCAATCAAGTTACTTACTAACTGTCTCCCAAAAAATCGGGTGCCTCCCAGAACAAGAACCTTCGACACTGTACGTCACTCCTTTATTATGAACATTCGGATAATTAGGACTAGCACAATTTCCTTTTAGTGCTGCTAGGGTCTTTTATTTTTTTAGGTGACAGCGATCACAGGTTCCTATGACAGGAACAGCCTATGATAAAAACATTATCACATTTTTAACTTGACGCACTATTGCACATAACGGCCCGACTGTT
>JAJZCJ010000220.1 GCA_021846145.1 Bacillota bacterium | reverse complement strand
ACGGTCACTCTCAAGGTGTAATTGATACGGTGAAAAAAATGCGCGAACAGTACCCGGACATTAATATCATTGCGGGGAATGTTGCGACAGGTGAAGCGACACGGGACTTGATAGAAGCGGGTGCAGATGCTGTGAAAGTTGGAATTGGCCCCGGTTCTATTTGTACGACCCGAGTAGTAGCGGGTATTGGCGTACCTCAAATATCTGCCATTTATGATTGCGCAAGTGTAGCAAGATCTTATGGAATACCAATTATCGCTGACGGTGGAATCAAGTATTCAGGTGATATTACGAAAGCAATTGCCGCTGGAGCTGACGCAGTGATGGTTGGTAGTTTGCTTGCAGGTACTGAGGAGAGTCCTGGTGAAATTGAAATTTATCAGGGACGCAGTTTCAAGGTATATCGTGGGATGGGTTCCATTGCGGCAATGAAATCAGGAAGTTCCGAACGTTATTTTCAAGAACAAAATAAAAAACTTGTTCCAGAGGGCATTGAAGGTAGAGTAGCCTTTCGTGGTTCTTTGAGTGAAATTGTATTTCAATTAATTGGTGGGTTGCGTGCGGGAATGGGGTATTGTGGTGCGCGAAACATTTTGGATTTACAATCGAATACTCAGTTTATTCGCATCACTGGCGCTGGACTGCGGGAAAGTCATCCGCACGATGTGCATATAACTAAGGAGGCTCCAAATTATAGTGTTTAGGGGTTTTGAAATTGGAGATATGGGCACATCGTGGAGCAAGTGCTGTTTGCCCTGAAAATACAATGGTAGCATTTGAAGAAGCAAATCGAAGTGGTGCAAATGCCATTGAATTGGATGTTCAAAGAACGCGGGATGGAGAATTGATTGTAATTCATGACGGGACATTAAATCGCACTACAAATGGACGTGGTTATATCTATGCTGCGTCCTATTCATGGATCAAAACATTGGATGCTGGGGGAAAATTCCACCCTCAATTTCGTGGTGAAAAAATCCCAACATTACGTGAAGTGTTAGATTATATTCGCCAGACGAATATGACATTAAATATCGAGATTAAGAATGAACCAATTCGCTATCCAGGCATTGAATTACAAGTGATTAAGCTGCTGGATCAATTTAAGTTGTTAGATCGTACAATTATTTCATCGTTTGACCATCTGTGTGTACAGATCGTGAAACGCAGTGCGCCAAATGTGCAGACGGCATTGTTAACGGGGGCCTTTTCACCAATTTCGCCTGCCAATGTATATCAATTTGGGCTTGATGGTGTGCACCCTCTAAAACGAATAGTCAATGCTGTATATATGAATGAGGTCTTCAATTATCAATTGAAGGTAAGACCCTATACAGTCAATGAACCAAATTTAATTAGAGTTTTTGATGCCTTGGGAGTAGATGCAATTATAACAGACCATCCCCGTATGGCGAGAAAATTCGTTAATTCTGAAGTAAAATGATAACGTTATGGTATAATGAACATACTTGTATGAAGGGAGTGATGCGTAAAGTGTATCATATGACGACCCTTTATATGTCTGTTGATATCGTGCTTATTGTCGTCATTCTTACTGGGGGATTTTTTATGTTTAGGAAGTTCCTTCGCCAAATGCGAAACGACAAGAACAAATAGTTGAGATTCATGATGTATTCGGGATACAATGTAGAAATTAGTTTGTAAACAATGACAAGGAGGATGGTTTGCACGTGGCAATTACAGGTACAGAAAGAGTAAAGCGTGGAATGGCGCAGATGCAAAAGAATGGCGTTATTATGGATGTTATCAATGCCGAACAGGCAAAGGTGGCAGAGGCAGCAGGTGCAGTAGCTGTAATGGCACTTGAGCGAGTACCATCTGATATTCGTGCTGCAGGCGGAGTTGCCCGCATGGCGGACCCTACTATCATCGAAGAAGTAATGAAATCAGTTTCCATTCCAGTAATGGCAAAATGTCGTATTGGTCATATATCAGAAGCTCGAATATTGGAAGCTTTGGGTGTTGACTATATTGATGAGAGTGAAGTGTTAACCCCTGCAGATGAACGTTTTCATTTAAATAAAAGAGATTTTACGGTTCCGTTTGTATGTGGCGCACGCAATCTGGGAGAGGCATTGCGAAGGATGGCTGAGGGTGCTTCTATGATTCGTACCAAAGGGGAACCTGGTACAGGGAATATTGTGGAAGCTGTCAAACACATGCGTGAAGTACAAGCACATATTCGCAAAGTAGCGTCAATGTCAGTGGATGAACTAGTAGCTGAATCTAAAGCTATCGGCGCTCCATTGGAATTGTTGTTGGAAATCAACAAAGAAGGAAAATTACCGTTAGTGAATTTTGCAGCAGGTGGAGTGGCAACACCAGCCGATGCGGCACTTATGATGGAATTGGGCGCAGATGGCATATTTGTGGGTTCTGGAATATTCAAATCTGAAAATCCAGAAAAATTTGCTCGTGCCATTGTTGATGCGACGATGAACTATAAGGATTACGATTTATTAGCAAAATTGTCTCACGGACTAGGAACACCTATGCGTGGCTTGGAGATCTCTACGCTAAGCGAGCATGAACGGATGGCTGATCGAGGTTGGTAACAGAGAAGCGATTTAATATTGGTATATTAAACGTTCAAGGGGCTGTCAGTGAACATGCAAATAGTGTTCGCAAGTTAGGCGATAACCCTGTGTTAGTAAAGCACCCAGACGATATCGAAATGATTGATGGATTGATTATTCCTGGTGGAGAAAGTACCACCATTGGTAAACTCATTGAAAAGTATCAGTTGTCTTCACTGATTAAAGAAAAAGCAAAGCAAGGCATGCCGATATTTGGAACATGTGCAGGTTTAATTTTGCTTGCTGATCAAATTGAGGGCTTTGAAAGTGCACCTCTCCGACTAATGGACATAACTGTAAATCGAAACAGTTTTGGAAGACAGAGAGAATCATTCGAGACTCCCATACATATCAAAGGAATCGCGGAAGACTTTCCTGCAGTATTCATTAGGGCACCACATATAGTAACATGTGCTGAAAAAGTGGAAGTGCTTTCTGAATTTGAAGGCAAAATAGTAGCGGCTCAACAAGGTAATTTATTGGTCACTGCTTTTCATCCGGAATTGACTGAAGACACAAGCATTCATCTTCATTTTAGAAATATCATAAAACGATGCATTGGGAGTATTGACATAGCGAATTTATAGGATCGTGTCGCTGTAGGGGGTTGTTTGCTATGCATATAGGCATAGCTACTAAAAATGATTGGGCGTTAAATCGCATTCAATCTTATATTCCTTCTATACATGAAGTATATGCTGTTCAACAAAAGGACAGCATAATACAGCAATGTCAAGATAATGGTCTGGATGTGCTATTTTATGAAGTTGCTTATGTTACGCGGTCACAATTTACAATATGGAGAAATATAGGGAAAATACCCAATACGAATTTAGTATTAATTTCACCTGTCAGTAAACGTGAGATAGAGGAAAAGGCCCTGCGATTAGGGGCTTATGATGTTATCTCGAAGCCTTGGAATGAACTTGGCGATGACATTCAAAGAATACTAAATACCATCGATAATAAGCAGTTACTAATGCAAAAGTACGAATTAACTATGCGTTCTTTTCATGATGCGATTGTTAATGTTCGTGGCAAGCGTATAAGTTTAACCCAAACGGAATTGGTATTATTAAAAGCACTTATTTCGTCTAATGGGCGATATACCCCCACTGAGGAATTGATTAGCCATATCTGGGGACCAATGGGTTCAGGGAAAAAAGAGGATTTATATGTGTATATTTCACGATTGCGAGAAAAACTAGAAGAAAATCCTGCGTCTCCCCAATTGATAGTCTCGTCTAGGGGATTTGGTTATACATTTAACGGTGAGGTTTCCATTGAACGAGAATAGGTTCATGGAAATTAAGGAGTTGAACACATGCTAGATGCAAAAATGCTTCGTCAAAATCCAGAAATCATTAAACAAGCACTAGAGAAACGTAATGAACCACTTGATACGCTTACTCTCTTTGAACGTTTTTTTATAGTGGATAAGGAAAGAAGAGAGTTGATCGCACAAACGGAGGCATTAAAGGCTAGGCGTAACAGCGTATCTCAAGAAGTGGCAAAGCGTAAGCAACATACGCAAAATGCTGATGAATTGATTGAAGATATGCGCTTAGTGGGCGATCAGATCAAATTATTAGATGACAGATTAAAAGTGCTTGATGATGAGCAGATTTTTATTTTAATGAGACTACCTAATGTGCCTCATGAAAGTGTGCCGTATGGGCGTTCAGAGCAAGAAAATGTTGAAATTAGAATTCACGGAGAACCTGTCAGTCTCAATTTTTCTCCTAAACCGCATTGGGAAATAGGGACGAGTTTAGGTATTTTTGATTTTGAACGGGCTGCAAAAGTGACCGGATCGCGCTTTGTGTTTGCATCAGGAATGGGTGCGAGATTGGAGCGTGCGCTCATCAATTTTATGATTGATGTTCAAACTGGTGAACGTGGATACATTGAAGTATGGCCGCCGTATCTTGTTAATAAAGAGAGTATGATCGGTACGGGTAACTTGCCTAAATTTGAAGAAGATGTTTTTAAGATTGCAGACTGGGATTATTACTTGATTCCCACTGCAGAAGTACCTGTGACAAATTTACATCGGGATGAGATTCTTTCATTTGAACAATTACCGATTAAGTATGCAGGCTTTAGTACCTGTTTTCGTTCGGAAGCAGGATCAAGCGGTAAGGACACAAGAGGGTTAATTCGTTTACATCAATTTAATAAGATTGAACTTGTGCAATTTGTACTACCTGAAAATTCATACGATGCATTGAATTCTATCGTTGGCGATGCAGAAGTGATTCTACAAAAACTAGATCTTCCTTACCGTGTGATTGAGATATGTACCGGAGATCTTGGTTTTAAAGAAACTAAAAAATTTGATTTAGAAGTGTGGTTACCATCTGCCAATACTTATAGGGAAATTTCCTCATGTAGTAATTTTGAGGATTTCCAAGCACGACGTAGCAGCATCAGGTTTCGCAGAAATGATAAAGCAAAACCTGAATTTGTTCATACCTTAAATGGCTCTGGATTAGCAATTGGGCGCACAGTGGCAGCAATTCTTGAAAACTATCAGGAGGAGGATGGCTCCGTTCGTGTCCCTAAAGTTTTGATCCCTTATTTAGGTGGTCTTGATCGGTTGACCAGAGCATAACTCAGCATGCATATGAATGGTGTAATTTGGTTGTTGGCCATCGTTGTTTT
>JAJZCJ010000219.1 GCA_021846145.1 Bacillota bacterium | reverse complement strand
ATGGCACACCACACCAATAGCCTCTCACCTCACAAGCAAGCGCCTCCTCCTTAATGGAAAAGGCGCTTGCATTTTATCTGCTAGGCTCTAAAATTAAACACCCGTAGGCCGACTCTTGTAAATCGCGCAAGGAATTCTTCAATAGAGGGAGGAGTTCCACATTGCCAAATTCCTCTAATATGGTGAAGCGATCTTCAAACCTCTGGATGTCTCCCTCCTTTATATTTGGCAATTATATTCATTTCCTCCTCTCCAGAAGATTTTCCATTCTTCTTAGACTATATATGTTGCACAGGAGTTGACCCATTCCCACTTATACTCAAACAAAAAGCGATACCGTCATAAAAAGCCCAAATCCGATTACCAGAAGAGACACTCCCCAGACCGTGTACTTATAAAGTCCTTTCATTCTCCACTCTACGGGCAATGCCTTCGCTTCAAGCGCTAGCAGTAGTCCAATCACGATTGGCAACAGCATCGCGTTCATCACTTCCACATCGATCGATAGCCTCACTAAATTAATACTTACAATGACCAAAACAGCCCCCAGAACATGCGTCATTGTATAGATAAAATAAAACAGTTTGGCATCTTTCACCTTGTCATTTAAGCTGTGCTTAAAACCAAAAGCCTCACCGATCCCCCAAGAACCAGCAAGCGAAACAACAATCGAGGCAATAAAGCTAGCTCCCAGCATGCCCATGCCGAACACCAGATTCGCGCCAAATGTGCCCAGAAACGGCACCAACCCCGTGGCTATTTGTTGGATGGTATCAAGTGGGTGACTAGAATGGAACCTCCCAAAGGTGGCCGCAGTTGTTACCACCACCGCGATCATGATCACTTGGGTCAAAATTGAGCCTCCCAAGGTATCCCATCGGGAATGCTTGAGACTTTTTATCGTCAGCCCCTTTTCAATGACTGCTCCTTGTTGATAAAAGATCATCCAGGGCATAATCACCGCCCCGACATTGGCAGCGAGCATGTACAAGTATTGAGGGTGATTGAGCGGCACCATGATCAGTCCTACTCCCACCGCATGCCAATCAGGCCTTGCGATAATGGCAGCAGGAATAAAAAACAATTCAAACAATCCTACGGCGATACCAATACGCTCCACGCGCAGGTAGCTCCCTGTAAGCCCAATAACAATGAGTAAAACTGTACTCAAGCTGACCGTGAACCATGCAGGTAACCCAAAGAGCGCCCCGACCCCGGCAATACCGCTAAATTCCGTCACCAAAGCACCTACGGAAGACAAAAAAAGAGTCGCCACCGAGAGTGCGGCCCAGCCAATTCCAAAGCGTTCGCGGATCAATTCGCCGTGTCCTTTTTTGGTCACGACGCCCAACCTGACCGTCATTTCCTGAATCAGAAAAAGCATTGGTATCAGGATCAGTTGAGGAAGAATCATTCGATATCCCCACTCGGCACCTGATTGAGCCGCAGTAATCACACTACCTGCATCGGTATCTGCTAACATCACCATGAGTCCCGGCCCGAGTAATGCGATCCCTAACATGAATCTGCCAAACCACGAAAATTGGTTGCCCTTCATCGCCTTTTTTGCGCGTTTAAAATATGCCATTCCACAAACCTTTCCGCGTCCTATATATATTTTAATAAGAACAAATATAAGTATGCTTGTCAAATAAATAGCTCACGAACCGCTACTTTTTAAAAAATTGTTTCATTTTGTATGCCGCGGTGATCCGGACGTATCCATCATCGCAATCACCACTGCTTGCGATTGTGGTTTATCCACTTCTTCCCATGTTTTATAACGAAGATCTTCGGGTCGAATGGGGCCAGTCGCTCGTTTGCCCGCCATGGCATTACGCTTCATGGATTCCAGCAAAGTTCGCTTTTTTTCGATATTGCCTTGCAGACCAATTTTGCGCACATCCTTGAATTCGACAGCAGGTGCGGTAAGCTGATCAGGCTTTTTTTCTTCCAAATTCGGCAATTCCCAATCGGCAAAAAGCACTTCCGCGATCTCATCGATCGACACGCCTACTTCATAATAGTCGAGTCCTGGGCGATCACCGGCTCCGCTTGCGGCATCCCCTGGCTTCCCTTTATCCTTACCCAGTACATCGCCCACCTTCGACCCGCCTTGACCCTGCCCCTCATGCCCACGCTTGTCAAAATTATAGCGAAAGTGGTATTCCTCTAATGACCGAATGGGTATTTTCAAGATATTTTTCCCATCTGTCATAATGAGTCCTTCCTCACTAATGAGCTCTGGCAAATTTTGCCTGATTGCCTCTTTTACCTTTTCCTGATGGCGTGCCTGATCTTGTTGCCCTTTTCGATGAAGCGACCAATCGTCCTGACTTAAATTAAATCGAGGCGTGTCCATATGACCCCCTCCTCCATTACCGATTCAGTAGACTGCCTGTATATTGTAAAAGTTCATTTGCACACACAGCACAGTATCCGTGATCCTCAATCAGACGCTTACTCACTTCATTGAATTTCTTTAGCTGATTTTGATCAGGCGTCTTGATCGAGGTAGTAATTTTTACAATGTCTTTGAGGTCGGCAAAAAGCTTCTTTTCAATCGCTTCTTTCAACCGCTCATGCGACTGGTAATCAAAACGCTTCCCGCGCCTTGTATAAGTCGAAATGCGAATCAATATTTCCTCACGAAACGCCCGTTTGGCGTTTTCAGAGATGCCAATTTGCTCTTCAATAGAGCGCATCAGCCTTTCATCTGGATCAATCTCGTCCCCTGTGATAGGATCTTTGAGTTTATTCCAGTTTCCCAATCCCATGCACACGATAGACAAATGACAACACTTCGGCCACCGCGGCATACAATTCTTTGGGAATCACATGGTCAACTTCCATCTGCATTAACGCATCAGCCAATTCTTGGTTCTCATACACGCTGACGTTCGCCGCCTGCGCCATCCGTATAATAGCGTCAGCCACCGCTCCCGCACCTTTTGCCACCACACGAGGGGCAAGGTCAGTCTGTTTCTCGTACTGCAACGCCACCGCTTTTTTGGGCTCCATGTTACAACTCCCCCCTCATCGCTGCTAGTTTGCCAATGGAAAACTGGCTCATGTCCCACCCTACCGACTGCAAGATTAATTTTGCCACTGGCTGACTGTACATCAGATCCTCCCGAAATTGTTCATCGTCTGTGCGAATGTGCAGGGATAATGAGGAAGACGAAAAAATAAAAAGCAATTCCATTGGTTTCCCTTGGATTTCAATGCTGATCAGTAAATGTTGTGCCAATTCATCTTGTTCCGTGGTCACCGGCTGCCGTTCTGCCTTCCAGTAGACAGCTTGGCGACGATCTTCGTTTGCAAAAATCGGCGGATAAAAAAAACCACTCCCTATGATCGGCAACAAATGACTGTGTACCGCCAACTGCAGTTTTTCCGCAATGGCCATCCGCTTCACTTTTTCAGGCACATTGGAGTTCTTGAAATGATGATCCTGCAGATCGGAAAGCGGCAATAACAACCCAGGGATCATCCAGCCTGTCGCGGGCATTTCCTGTCCCTGCATCGCCGGCTCCTGCAACAAAGGGTGCAGTGTGTGCCACAATGTTTGTACTAACTTCTGCATCATCTCAGCATTATCCGTGGGTGGGGCCGTCTCATTTGGCAATCCACCACCTGCGGCTAGTTGCTGCTCCTCATTTAGTGTCTGCACTAAAAAGCGGCGCCAGCCCCATTCTGTTTGCATTTTATGTGGATCAGCAGCAAATTCCGGAGGCACGGGCGCACCAAATTGTTCGATGGCAGAGCCACCACGCTGTACGGTTTGCGCAGATTTTGCACGATCGACGCCTTTTGTCGGCGTCTGCCGATCAGAAGTAGGTCGCCCGGCTGCATCGCCCAATCGCTCCACGGATTTCGCACCTGGCACACCCGAAAACGGTCTAATTTCCTTGTTCACATTCACTCTCCCGCCTCCCCCCTTCCTCTAGTAAAAAGGATTCCTCCACGATCTGCAAGAGCACTTTTTGAAAATGTGCTTGTGCAGGTAGTTGCACATCGCCATCATTCATCCATTCTTTTGCAATTTGCTCTGCACTCATGGAAAACCACTTTCCATCTAGGACCACTTCTGGTTCCTCGTTGTCTTTGCTTTGCATCGCCCATCCTCGCCTTCTGAATCCTACTATTTCATGCATATTCCGATCCGCTGAACGTTATGGATGATATAAGCAAAGCAGCTCATTTCATTAAAAAAGGGGCGTGTATGATGTCATCCGAACCGTTACACACCGCTATTTACCTGCGCAAATCGCGCAAAGACGTGGAAGCAGAACGAGAAGCCGCCAGACGTGGCGATGAATACGACACGTTATCCAAACACCGGTTTGAACTATTAGCCTACGCTAAGCGAGAGGCAATCTACGTGCAAGACATCTTTGAAGAAGTGGTGTCCGGTGAATTTATTCAAGAACGCCCAGCGATGCAAGCGCTTTTGCAAAAAGTGAAGGCGCTAGCCTATGACGCGGTGTTAGTAGCAGACCTTGATCGCTTAGGCAGGGGGGATAAAAGAGATCAGGGGTGGATCGAAAAAATATTCAAGGATTCGAACACGCTCATTATTACCCCATTTGAAAAACACGACTTGAATCAGGAACTAGGAGAATTCACCGTAGAGGTCAAGAGTTTTTTGGCGCGCATGGAATATAAGCAGATCAAAAAACGCCTGCAAGCTGGCCGTCGGAGATCTGTGCTAGAGGGCAAGGAATTAAGCCAAAAACCACCTTATGGCTACGTAAAGGATGCCAATCTATATTTACTTGTCGAGCCGGCAGAAGCGGACATCGTCAAACAGATCTACGATTGGTATATTGCGGGATTAGGCCATACACGAATTGCCGAAAAACTTACTGCGGCAGGCATTCCTTCGCCTTCGGGTCAACCCGTGTGGTCCCGCGTCACCATCAGCAAAATCCTGACCAACCCCAAATACAAAGGCGATCAAGTATTTGGAAGAACCCGTTGGATTAAGCAAGAAGATGGCTCCTATCAAACTCGCAAGGCACGCGCCAACGAAGAAATTTATCGTAAAATTGCCGCTCATGAACCGATCATTACCCCTATGCGGTGGGATTTCGCGCAGCAGTTATCGGTCACGCGACGATCCTCGTTATCCCCACAGCGCAGCCATCTGATCAACCCTTTTGCCGGTGTCCTCATCTGTCGTCTGTGTGGCAAATCACTACAGGCTAATTTTCCCAAAAACAGACCAGGCCCCTACTTATCCTGCCACACTCCACATTGCCCGCAGCGCATGATTGCCCTGCACAAAGTAGAA
>JAJZCJ010000218.1 GCA_021846145.1 Bacillota bacterium | reverse complement strand
AACTGCGAACGTCGGTGATGACGACGCCTGAGAGTGTGGAACTTGTCAAGGTGCTCAAGGAAATGCGCGATCAGGGTACTGACTACGTGGTGATGGAAACCTCTTCACACGCCTTAGAACTGCACCGAGTGGCGGGTATTCCATTTCGGGTGGCAGTGTTTACGAATTTAACTCAGGACCACCTTGATTTTCACGAGACGATGGATGCGTATGGCCATGCGAAAGGCAAGCTGTTTAGCCGATTAGGCAACGTATATGATGCGCTGGTTGACGGTGGATTACAGGTGGCGGTGTTGAACGCTGATGACAAGTGGAGCCAAAAGTATGCACAAGAAACGGTGCAACAGGTAATTACATATGGCATTGATCAAACTGCTGATATACAGGCTACAGATGTTGTGATTAAGGCAGGTGGTGTCTCATTTCACTTGCAAAGTTTTGCAGGTGATGCAACAGTAAAATTACAGATGACTGGGAGATTTAGCGTGTATAATGCGCTGGCTGCGACGGCAGCAGGCATTGCACTTGGCTTAACACTGGAAGCGATTGTGGGGGCACTAGAAGAAGTACAGGGAGTCCCTGGACGCTTTGAACGTGTGAGTGCTGGTCAGGATTTTGCAGTGATTGTCGATTATTCACATACACCTGATAGCCTCGAAAATGCGTTGGCTACAATCAGCGAATTTTGTGAAGGAAAAATTATTACTGTGGTAGGCTGTGGTGGGGATCGCGATCGCAAAAAACGTCCACTCATGGCGAAAATTGCCGCTTTATATAGTGATTATACTGTGCTTACTTCAGACAATCCGCGCACGGAAGATCCCGAAAAAATTATTGATGATATGGAAGCAGGGTTAACGACAGCGTCACATGATAAATACACACGCATTGTACTAAGGGAGGCGGGTATACGTCACGCGATTGCTAAGGCGAAGCCTAGAGATGTCATTCTGATTGCGGGTAAAGGCCATGAAACCTATCAGATCATTGGCACGACAAAGTATGATTTTGATGATCGAAAAGTGGCCACGAAAATTATCAAAGAGATGAAAGATTGAGGAGTGCAGGCAATGTTTCAGCGTGACTTGACATGGATAGCTAGCGCGACGGCAGGAGAACTGGTGGGCAGTTCCGTTGAATTGGTCGGCGTCAGCACAGATTCACGCAGCGTACAAAAAGAAAATCTATTTATTCCTATCGTTGGCGAGCAGTTTAATGGACATCAGTTTGTTGAACTAGCGATTCGCAATGGAGTATCGTCTTTTTTGTGGGAAAAAAAGCTGACGTTGCCAGATGCGTTGCAATCTATTGCGCATGTGTTGGTCGATGATACGTTGCTCGCTTTGCAAAATTTAGCTGCTGCCTATCGCAAGGAGCTGGCGGTGAAGGTAGTGGGCGTGACAGGTAGCAACGGCAAGACCACGACAAAAGAGATGATCGCGCTCATTTTGTCAACACGTTATCGCACCTATAAGTCTCCTGGCAACCTCAATAATCACATCGGGTTGCCACTTTCGCTTTTAAATATCCCGGATGATGTAGAAGTGGCTGTCTTTGAAATGGGAATGAATCATGCTGGCGAAATCGCGCGCCTTGCCGAAATTGCGAAGCCTGATGTAGGTGTGATTACGATGATTGGCGAAGCGCACATCGGCTTTTTGGGTTCGCGCGAAGGGATTGCTCGGGCAAAGTGGGAGCTTGTGGCGTCTTTGCCTGTTGACGGTGTCGCATTTTTGCCAGTAGCAGAACCATTATTGCATGAGTTGACACTTCCCCAAGGTGTTTCTGCTTATTACTTTGGTGAATCCGCTAATGCGGATATTAATCTAACTCATTATGAAGTAAAGTTGCCAAGCGGTTCGAGAATAGAACTGGCTACCAGTGAGCGGTTAGGCAATGAAAAAGCAGGCATGGATCTTCCTTTTCCAGGGAAACACCTAGGATTTGACGCACTTGCTGCGATCGGAGTGGGCAGGTGGTTCGACGTTAGTTTGACAATGGCGGCACAGGCGCTTCGCGATTATCAAACGGACGCATTGCGACTTGCTGTCATGACGTTGGGTGATCGTTTGTTTTTAATCAATGATGCATATAATGCAGCGCCTTCTTCTGTCGAGGGAGCACTAAAAGTCATGAAGGATTTGCCAGTGGACGTTCGCATCGTGGTGCTTGGGGATATGCTTGAATTAGGGGAACACGCAGAAGCTTTACATCGCAAAGTGGGCGCTATGTTTGATCGATATGGAATACAAGAAGTGATTGCAGTGGGCGATTTGTCTAATTGGTATATTCAAGGGGCTAGAAATCAGCTGCGAGATATGCATGTCTATATGGCTGCTGACGCAGTAGCTGCTGCCGATTATCTGATTCCGCGGTTGATTAATCATTTTAAAAAGGAAAAGACTTGTGCTGTTTTAATCAAAGGGTCGCGAAAAATTGGTTTGGAAAAGGTAGCGCAGGTAATATTGGATGATTTTCCTGACCATGGGATGTATCCCCACTAAAACGCGATGACGGGAGGTTGTTTATGGATGCGCAGTCATTGACTTGGATATTTTTTATCGCCATGACTATTGTGGTACTGTTAGGGCCGATTGCGATTCCATTTTTGCATCGATTTAAGTTCGGACAGGCTATTCGCGCAGAAGGACCGATGCGCCACCAACAAAAATCCGGTACCCCCACTATGGGTGGTATTTTAATTATGATCGGCGTATTTGTCACCGCTTGGCGTTTTTCTGATTCGACGACTACTTGGCTTTTGTTCTTGGTGATGGTGGGATTCGGATTGATCGGGCTGATCGATGATGGATTGAAGATTTTGCGCAAAAAAAATCTAGGGCTGACTGCACTACAAAAAATAATTGCGCAAGTATTGGTTGTTGTCATGTTTTATTTGGCATTATATTTTACAGGATGGCATTTTTCCTTAACGATTCCTGGCTGGAGTCATGGGATAGAACTTGGCACATGGTACTTATTATTTCTGGTCGTATTCATGGTGGGATTTGCAAACGCGGTGAATTTAACTGATGGCCTAGATGGCTTGGCGACCGGTACTACAGCAATTGCTTTTGCTGTCTACGCTGCCATGGCATGGTGGGAAAGTCAGTGGAATGTGTCTGTTTTTGCGATGGCGATGGTGGGGGCTCTACTTGGGTTTCTTGTCTATAATCGGCATCCCGCTAAGGTCTTTATGGGCGATACGGGGTCACTTGCTTTGGGTGGTAGTCTGGCTGCAGTCGCCGTGCTTGCCCGCGCTGAGTTGTGGTTGATTCTAGTAGGCGCAATATTTGTAGTAGAGACGTTGTCTGTCATTATTCAAGTCATTTCATTTCAAACGACAGGGAAACGAGTGTTTAAAATGAGTCCATTACATCATCATTTTGAACTCACAGGTTGGTCTGAATGGCGAGTGGTGTTGACATTTTGGGGGATCAGTCTACTTTTGGGTGTCGTTACGTTATTGCTGTTCATCCATTAATGGCATTTAGGTTGGAGGATGAAATATCTTGTTGGATGTGAGTGAAAAAAACGTACTTGTATTGGGTCTTGCCCGCAGTGGTTTCGCTGTGGCCAATTTATTAATCGATCTTGGTGCAAATGTGACGGTAAGTGACTTAAGTAGTGAACAAAGCACGCTGCAAGCAGCAGAAGCGCTTGTTGCCAGGGGCGCTCGCGTCGTGCTTGGGGAACATCCGCTGTCTTTGCTCGATCATCTGGATCTGATAGTGAAGAACCCAGGCATCCGTTATGATGTACCGATTCTTTTGGCGGCTGTGAACAACAAAATTAAAATTGTAACGGAAATTGAAGTGGCAAGTCTTTATACGGAATCACCAATCATTGCCATCACGGGATCGAATGGAAAAACAACGACGACTACATTGATCGGGGAAATGTTTGCACACAGTCAGCTTTCGGCAGTGGTATCAGGCAATATTGGGACGGCGATGTCAGCGGTCATCAAGGATATAACAAAAGACACGTGGCTTGTCACGGAGGTATCTAGTTTCCAATTGTCGGGGACTGAGTTGTTTCATCCGAAAGTGTCCGTGTTATTAAATATTTATCCTACTCATATCGATTATCACGGATCGATGGACAACTATGTGAATGCTAAGCTGCGCATTTTTTCTAATCAATCTAAGGGGGATGTCGCGGTACTAAATGCTGAGCAGGGGTACATAAAGGCAATCGCTGACTCGCTTCAATTGCGAGGTATAGAGGTATATGAGTTCAGTGTTCATACATCTGTCCAACAAGGGCTATACGTTAGTGGACGTAAAATATACTATCGCTCATCAAATGATGTACCTGCAACCGAGGTGTGTGCGGTTCAAGACATTACACTAAGGGGTGAATTTAATCTGGAGAACGCACTTGCAGCAGGTGCTGCGGCACTTGCAGCAGGGGTGCTACTTTCGTCAGTGGTGCATGTTTGGCGTACTTTTAAAGGAGTGGAACATCGGTTAGAGTATGTGCGCAGCGTCAATCAAGTAGCGTTTTATAATGATTCAAAAGCAACGAATCCGCAGGCAGCGATTCGCGCGATTGATTCTTTTTCTGAGCCAGTTATTGTGATTTTAGGTGGGCTGGAACGCGGTGATGATCTCACGCCACTGGAGAAGTCATTGCAAAATCACTGTAAAGCGGCCATCGTGCTTGGCGAGTCGGCAGCGCGCATGCGTGAAGTAGCAAAACGATCTGGCGTAGCGCAAATCCAAACGGTCGCATCTATTGAAGATGCAGTGGCCGTTGCCGTAGAGATAGCGGAATCAGGGAATGTGGTGCTGTTGTCACCCGCAGCAGCCAGTTGGGACATGTTTTCTTCCTTTGAAGTCAGAGGGCGAATTTTCAAGGAGGCAGTGCATAAGCTTTAGCATGGACGAGGTTGTTGGAGGTGCTTCCATGCAAAGCAAAAAAACGGTTGATTTATTGATCCCACTTGCTACCCTGTGTTTGCTTGTGATTGGGGTGATAATGGTACACAGTGCCAGCACGGTGTTGTCGTTGGCGCGCTACCAGGATGCCTTTTATTATTTTAAGCGGCAGCTACTGTTTGCTGTACTAGGGCTATTGTCAATGTGGATGATGAGTCGCTTGGATTATCATTTGTTCAAAAAATACAGTCTTTGGATTGTCATTTTCTGTTTTCTTTTTTTAGGATTAGTGCTCGTGCCTCATGTTGGTCAGGTGCGCGGTGGCTCACGGGCTTGGTTAGGGATTGGGACACTAGGGATTCAACCTTCTGAATTTGCGAAGTTTGGTTTGGTTATTTTTTTTAGCAGTTGGTTTAGTCAAAGACCTGATCGCATGTTATCCTT
>JAJZCJ010000217.1 GCA_021846145.1 Bacillota bacterium | reverse complement strand
CACACGCGCCTTCAACGCACCATCGCCAAAAACCACTGTTTGGCCAGCCTTCACTCGTTTCCCCGGACGAACTAACGCTTGCCATTCGCCCGCTTTCCCATGAGGTCGCAGCAACAGCAGTTCAATCACCGCGCCTGTGCTTTCCTTTACACCGTAAAGTCTAGCCGGTATGACTCGAGAATCATTAGCCACCAACAGGTCCCCGGTTTGCAAGTGGTAAGGAAGGTCATAAAAATGATCGTGTGAAATTTTCCCGTTTTCGCGCTCCAGTACTAATAGT
The DNA here is from genome assembly GCA_021846145.1 of Bacillota bacterium. The sequence continues at coordinate 5,128 of JAJZCJ010000217.1, read as the reverse complement.
CGCGATTGGCTGCGCTGCGCTGCAGGAGTTTGTGCAATGAGTTCTTGCGGTAATTCATAATCATAATCCAAAACGTGCAATCTTTCACCGCCTTGCCACTGCTTGCACTATAGCACAAGCCGCTTTCTTAAATCCAGTAAACTCGTCCAGCTTCGCTGAACATCGGGAACTTTTTTGGTTTCTCTAGCCTTTTCGCATGCGCTTAAAATGAAGATAAGCTGAATCAGTGACTTCCCGACCGCGCGCAGTTCTCTTTAATAAACCTGTTTGCAACAAATACGGTTCATATACATCTTCCAGTGTCCCTGCATCTTCACCAATACTTGCAGCAAGGGTATCGAGACCGACAGGACCGCCGCTAAACTTGTCAATTAGTGTAAGCATTAATCGATGGTCGAGTTCATCCAGCCCATATTCATCCACCTTCATTTTTTCTAAAGCAATCGCCGCCAATTCCTCATCAATTCCTCCATCACCCGTAACTTGCGCAAAATCCCTCACCCGCCGCAACAGGCGATTGGCAACCCGCGGAGTACCCCGTGAACGGCGAGCAATCTCATAAGCGCCTCGCTTATCCAAAGCAACACCTAAAATTGCCGCAGATCGTTCGACAATTCGCTCTAAGTCCTGCACAGGAAAGTAATTCATGTGAAAAATGACGCCAAATCGATCTCTCAACGGTGCCGACAAAAGCCCCGCCCTGGTGGTAGCACCCACTAGGGTGAATGGGGGTAAATCCAGTCTTAACGAACGTGCGCTAGGCCCTTTGCCAAGCATGATGTCCACCGCAAAATCTTCCATTGCCGGATACAACACTTCTTCCACCGTTTTGGGCAAACGGTGAACCTCATCAATAAAAAGCACATCTCCTTCATTGAGATTGGTGACAAGTGCCGCCAAGTCTCCAGCCCGCTCAATAGCAGGGCCTGATGTCACGCGGATATTCACACCAAGCTCATTGGCAATAATGTGCGCAAGAGAAGTTTTGCCAAGCCCTGGAGGACCGTAAAAAAGCACGTGATCCAATGCTTCTTTTCTGATTTTCGCGGCGTCAATATATATACGCAAGTTTTCTTTTAGCTCGTCCTGGCCAATGTACTCATGCAAATATCGAGGTCGTAACGATTCTTCTTTTTGATCATCCTCTACCACTGTGGCTGAAATAATCCGTTCATGCACCTGCGTCCCTCCCATCATTTAGCGACTTAAGGCTTGTAGCGCCCGGCGAATCCCTTCATTGACGCCAATGTTCGCAATAGTAGGCGCAAGGTCTGAGAGTATTGGTGCCACTTCCCGCTCACCAAATCCCAGTTGCAACAATGCCTCCTCAACGTCCACCAGCGGCCCACTGCGAGCATAACTTGGTAAATCACTCGCTTTATCTGACTGTTTGCGCCCCGTCAAACCTTCCCAATTCTCAAGGCTACCTTTTAACTCCAGCACAATTCGCGAAGCTGTTTTCGCACCGACACCAGGCACCTTAGTCAGTTTTTTTACATCCGCGCCAGCGATCGCCTGCACTAATTCATCCACCTGAAAGTAACTGAGCACCTGCAACGCTAATTTGGGACCCACGCCACTAGCACTTTGCAACTTCACAAATAGCACCTGTTCCTCTTTTGTCGCAAAACCATACAACACCAGCGCGTCCTCGCGCACGTTTAAGTGCGTATAAAGTCGCAATGTGGATTCCAATAATGCCTCTTGCAACAAAAATTTTGGCGCGTGAATCCGGTAGCCAATGCCACTCACCATCAGTACGAGGGCATCTTCTTCTCTCTCGATAACCTTGCCTTCCACGATGGCAATCACCCTGCTGCCCCCTCATTCACTCTGTGAAATTTTCTCATTCTTTAGGCATCCTTGATTGAAACACACTCGCCTGAGCATGCGCAATCGCAATCGCCAAGGCGTCCGCTGCGTCATCCGGCTTCGGGATGGAAGTTAGCGCAAGCAACACTTTCACCATTTCCTGAACCTGCTTTTTCTCTGCCCTGCCGTAACCAACGACAGCCTGCTTTACTTGTATTGGCGTATAAGAAAATTGCGGAATGCCAGCCATTTCTGCTGCGAGTACCACCACTCCGCGCGCCTCCGCCGCCTTAAATGCAGTCGTCACATTGCGATTGAAAAAAAGTTGTTCAATCGCCATCACGTCTGGTTGGTATTTTTCAATAATTTCATTCACCGCGCTAAAAATATCATGCAAACGTCGCCCCATCGAGTCACCAGGCAACGTTTCGATACATCCATACTCTAGCGCCTTCTGTCGCCCAATCACCGCATCAATCACGCCATAACCTGTGCGCCCAAAGCCAGGGTCAATGCCGAGCACTCGCATGCCAATCACCTACTTCTCGCACACCTTTATTGCCCCGTCAAGACCGCATTGGTATACAAATTTTGCACATCGTCGTGAGCTTCCAGTTGTTCTAGCAAACTGGCCACGATTTCTGCTTCCCCACCTGTCACTTCCACTGTCGAAGAGGGGAGATAGGCAAGCGTTGCCAACCCCACGGGCAGACCTTGCTTCATCAATGATTTTTCCACCTCAGAGAGATTTTCCGGATCGCAATACACATAACACTCGTCTTCTTCTGTTTGCACGTCGTTCGCTCCTGCCTCAATGGCCGCCAGCAACAATTCTTCTTCATTTAGCTGCAACATAGCCACGTCCAGTGTCACTTGTCCGACGCGCGAAAACATCCACGCCACACACCCTGATTCACCCAAGCTTCCACCATGTTTTGAAAACAGATGGCGCATTTCGGCGGCAGTTCGATTGCGGTTACTAGATGAAATTTCTAACATGATCGCCGTTCCTGAAGAGCCATATCCTTCATATAAAAATTCTTCAAAGTGAACACCTTCCAGCGTGCCTGTCGCCTTACCCAATGTACGCGCAATCGTGTCGCTTGGCACGCTCGCCTCTTTTGCTTTCTCAATTGCCATTTTGAGCGCATAATTCGTGTCGGCGTTCCCGCCCCCACGCTTGGCAGCCGCATAGATGTCGCGACAAAGTTTGGTGATCTGTTGCGCCCTAGACGCGTCTTGCTTACCTTTGCGATGAGCGATATTTTTCCATTTTGAATGACCAGACAAAAAATTACCTCCTTGCTTACATTCCCCAATCTCGCGGATAGCGAAAATCAATACCAATCGTTCGACTAGACACTTTGGCAATTAACGGTGGTCTTCTTTTATATTGATTTTGCATCATGCGCCTCATAATGACTGTTACCAGTTCCAGGGAGAATCCCGCTTCCACCACTTCTGCCGGGGAAAAGCGATCGTCCACCAATAGGTGCAACACCACGTCCGCTTCATCATAAGTGAACCCAAGTTCATCTTCATCAGTCTGCGCTTCCCACAAATCTGCTGATGGCGGCTTGGTCAAAATACTTTGTGGTACACCAAGTTGGGATGCCACTTTGCGAATCTGAGTTTTATATAGATCGCCAATCGGATTAATCGCAGATGCGAGATCGCCAAACTGTGTACCATACCCTAAGAGCAGTTCTGTTTTATTGCTTGTTCCTAGGGGCAGTGCCCGATAGATCACGGAATGATCATAAATGATCGTCATTCGTTCACGCGCCATTTTGTTACCCTTGCGCAGTGGTGACGCCTGCTCTTGATGCGCAAAATAGGCGTCAATTTGTGGCGTAATATCTACTACTTTAGCCTTCAGTCCTAATGCCTCTGCCACTTTGCGTGCATCCTCAAGGCTTGCCGGACTGCTCGTCTGATAAGGCATAATTAATGGATGAACCCGATCAGCACCCAGCGCTTCCACTGCCAAATAAGCCACAACCGCCGAGTCAATGCCGCCAGATAACCCAAACACCACATCAGAAAACCCGGCCTTTTGTGTCTCTTCACGCACAAACGCGACAAGCACCGGAAGGGCGTGACTGATGGTTTGATCTAAATACTGCAACACATCTTCTAGATGGTTGACTCCCATCGACTATTTACCTCCCCAGTAAGCGCGTAAGCATGCGCAACGTCAGATGTGGATCCTCATCTCGCAAAAACGGAGAACGATAGCGTTCTTTTCTCAACAAATCCAGATCCACATCCACGGCAAGCAGTCGCTCGTCAATTGAAGCAGTCGAAGCGACGAGTTCACCATCAGGGCCTGCCACAGCAGAATGACCAAAAAAGAATACCCCATCCTCAAACCCAACACGGTTAACGAATACAACGTAACTCGTAAACAGTTGAGCATATGTACGAATCAAACGATGCCAAAATTGTTGCGAACCTGAATTCGGATCACCGCTTAGTGCCCTCCCCGGCCCCGCTGATGGAATCACCACCACATCCACACCGGCCACCGACAGTAAATAAGGAATCGAAGGGTGCCATGCATCCTCACAAATTGCCATTCCCACACGATTTGCCACATCCGTGTCAAAAGCCTGCAATGAATCGCCTTTCGCAAAATGCCGGCTTTCTTCAAACATGCCATAGGTAGGCAAATACAGCTTCCTATGCACGTGGACAACTTGTCCTTTCGATGCGTAGACTGCAGCCACATAAAAGCGATGATCGCGGCTTTCTTCAATAAAACTGAAGACTAAGTCCAACCTGCTACTTGCTTCCACCATCCGCCTAATTTCTGGATGGTCTATGGAACGTGCCACTTCCAACGTCAAATCCTTTAAAAAATAACCCGTTAGCCCCAATTCAGGAAATACAAGCAATTGGATGCCTTGAGTAACCGCCTCATCGATCCACTCCAAATGCAACGCTAAGTTGCGAGACACATCACCAAGAACAGGCCGAACTTGTCCCAATCCAATCCGCAAAGCCAACAAGTGTCATCCTCCCGCACAAACCCATCATATAGTTCTTAGTATATCATGGAACGGCGAGTGATCGCTCCTCTTCTAGTGTCCTGACATAGCGAATACGTGTTGCCATGCGAGCCTTAGCCCGTTCATTTTTCATTCCATGCAGGTCTGCTATTTCACGTAAAAGCAATGAGGGAAAGCTCTGCATCAGAGCAAGCGCCTGTTTTTGCCGGCGGTCTAACGGAGAGATGTTTTCATACGCCTTCATCAATTCTTGTTCCCACCCTTTAGGTGGCAAGGCGCGATAAGTTACGTGATCAAACAGCTGA
>JAJZCJ010000216.1 GCA_021846145.1 Bacillota bacterium | reverse complement strand
ACATTAGTGTCACTAAATAAAATTTTTCCTTGAGTGGGCCTATAAAATCCGGTAATCATATTAAAAACAGATGTTTTACCTGCTCCGTTTGGACCAATAAGTCCCATAATTGTTTTTTCTGGTATGTCAAATGATACGTCATTTACAGCTGTTAGTCCGCCGAACTTTAAGACAATATTTTGTAATTCCACCATCGCCATATGCGCGCTACCCCCTATTCTTTTGTTGTTTCTGCCGAATCTTTACGAGTCGGCCATAGACCTTGAGGGCGAAATATCATCATGACAACCAACAAAATTCCAAAAATCAACAAACGCCAATCAGAAAAACTGCGCATCACCTCAGGCAAAAAAATCACCAATACAGCTCCTAGCACCACACCAGGTAAACGGCCTATTCCCCCTAATACGATGGCAAGCAATATCATCACCGATTGCATAAAATCAAAGCTTTCTGGTGAAATGGCACTCATATAGACAGCAAACAGTGAACCAGCAAAGCCTCCGAACAACGCTCCTAGAGAATAAGCCAAAAGTTTAATTCGCACACGGTTAATACCCATGGCCTCCGCTACATCCTCGTCTTCACGGATGTATTTCATCGCTCTCCCAATTCTAGAATTGCCTATTCTAGCGACAACGAACAGAACTAGCACAGCAAGTATCAGCATTAAATAATAAATTTGCCATGAATAAATCAGGGTATACGGACCTATTTGTGGTCTGGGAATTCCATATATACCTGAAGCTGATCCAGTGAATTGTAAATTGGTGGCTGAAATCCGAACAATTTCCCCAAAACCGAGTGTCACTATTGCCAAATAATCACTTCGCAATCGCAGTGTAGGTGTTCCAATAATGACACCAGCGGTAGCCGCAAATACGCCTGCCAGAATAAATGAAATCCAGAAGGAAACGTGATATTGTGTTGTCAATATACCTGTAGTGTATGCACCCACAGCAAAAAATGCGGCATAACCTAGATCCAACAACCCAGTAAAACCGACAACAATATTCAGACCCAATGCCAAAATAACATAAAACATTGCCATCGTAGATACATCTACCCAGTAATTATTAGTAATGATAGGCAACATGATTGTTAATACTGCTAGTAGTAATAAAACAACTGTTTTTTGTGTTTTGTTCATTTTTCCCATAGACCAATTAAATTTAACGACTCGCAATACACGATTCATCTATTACACCCTTTCTGTAACAGATTGACCCAGTAGTCCGGTCGGTTTTACTACTAAAACAAGGATTAAAATGATGAACGAAAAAACATCCTTCCACTCGCTACCAATGAAAATTGTTCCGAATGATTCCAAAAATCCTAGTAGCATGCCGCCCAACATAGCTCCACGTATGCTACCAATGCCACCAATAACAGCAGCAGTAAACGCTTTTATTCCTATGATAAATCCCATTAAAAAATTGATTTCACCATAATAAAGGCCTTCCATTACACCAGCTGCCCCGGCAAGTGCCGACCCAATAAAGAATGTCAAACTAATAATCCGATAAACAGGAATGCCCATGAGCGAAGTGGCCGTATCATCCACAGCAATCGCTCGCATCGCTTTTCCATACAATGTATTATGGATGAAGGCTTGTAAAATGATCATTAATAAAATAGATGTGATAATGATACCTAGTTGCGCATAAGTAACTGTGGCTCCCAAAAATTGAAATCCGTTATCAGGCAACTGAATGGGATACACAAGGAAACTAGGACCAAACCCTAGCATGACTCCGTTTTCCAGAATTAAAGAAACTCCTACTGCCGCAATCAGAATAGTCAATCGTCCTGGCACCTTAATCAGCGGGCGATAAGCAAATCTCTCAATCCCCATCCCCACTAATCCGACAATTACCATAGTAACAATCAAGGCGATGCCTGCGCCAAGCAACCCTGGTTGATGAGTAAACAACGACAACACTACAAACCCAGCATAGGCACCCAACATATACAAATCCCCATGCGCAAAATTCAACAATCGAATGATTCCGTAAACCATGGTATACCCCAATGCAATCAAACTATAAAATGAACCGACCGTAAGTGCATTAACAAATTGTTGAACAACAATACCTTCCAACAGATCACCTTCTTAGGCAAGAGAAATCTCGGACATTCTCCGAGATTTCTCTATAATTTTTTAATGTAAATTTATTTCACCAATTGGTATTGACCATTTTTCACTATCAATACAACAAAGTTTGATTTGGCTAATTCTCCATCTGGTTTAAAAGACACTGGACCTCCAAAAGTAGAGAAGTTCTTTGTAGCAGCTAGCGCACTGATGATCGCTTTACTACTCGTCGATCCTGCACGTGAAATCGCATTTGCGAGTAAACGCATACCATCATAGGATAATGCTGAATATGGTCCGGGTGCCATATTAAATTCTTTTTGATACTGTTGTACCCACGATTTTGCGCTTGCCTGAAACTGCGGAGTAGGACTGGTGGTAGTAAATAAGCCTTGCGCATTTTGCACTCCCGCAATTTTGATAATGGTTGGATCGTTTGCCCCATCACCAACACCAAATGCTCCAGATACTCCGAGTTGCTTAAATTGCTTTAGGATAAGTCCTCCGGCAGAATAATAACCTGTAAAATAGGTCGCATCAGGATGCAATGCTTTTAATTTAGTCAGTTCAGTCGTATAATCCGTAGCTTGTGGATCAATTGCATCAAATGCAATTACCTTTGCGCCATCTTTAGTGACAGCCAATTTTGTCCGATTGGCCAAATCTTGCGAGTACGCTGAGTTATCATTCAAAATAGCAATATTTTTCGCGCCAAGCGTTTTTACCATGTAATTTGCCGCTGTTTCAGCCTGAGCCGTGGTGGTTCCATTGATAAGAAATATATCTTTATACCCTTGTGCCGGAATTGCTGCAGAATTAGCTGCTGTAACAACCATTGGAATTCCTGCTTGATGGTATACGCCTGTTGCTGGCAGCACTGCCCCTGAACAATATCCACCTACCACTGCCACTACATTTTCTGAAACCAGTTTATTCGCTGCAGCCGCTGCCGTTTGAGGATCACATGCATCATCTTGAAAAGTGAGTTTAATTTTTTTGTCTAGCACGCCACCTTTGGCGTTAATTTGATTGGCTGCCATTTGAATTGCATTATTCATGTCGATGCCCATTTTGGCACTAGAGCCTGTCATAGGAGTCTCGACTCCAATTAATATAGTCCCTTTAGTTGCACCACTACTACTTGCTGAATTAGATGGAGTACTACTTGTTGAATTGGTTCCACAAGCTGTTAAAGTTAATAAAGAAAGCAACGATAAGGCCATGCCTGCTTTTGAAAAGGCTTTCATTATTGGTAATTCCCCCTTTTGTATAGTGTTTAATTGTTGTACACTTTCACTACTCAGTGATTAAAAATACAACTGAATGAATGTATTGTACTTGAAGTGGTCTTATCAAACAAGTATCAAATTTCAAATTATTTCGCATAAACACTTCTTTATGCACGTTTTTAATCATCAGTACTACTAGATTGTATAAATTAAGGAATATCAGCAATCCGATTAATCTAGTATATGGAATTTGACAAACTGAATAATTACGTCTAAATTTAGACACATCGATTATTTATACAAGGATTGATTTATCATGGCACATCAACATCCCTCGTTTGAATTCATGCAATCTTTTTTTGACGTCATTCTAGATTCAGTGAACGATGCTATTACCGGCGTTGGCACTGATGGAACTGTATATTATTGGAATAGTGCAGCTGAAGAGATCTACGGGATTCCTAAAATGCAGATCATAGGAAAAAAAATCGGTGAGTTTTTTCCCTATGGATCAATTATGATTTTCCAAGTATTGAAAACAGGATTGCCAGTATTCAAAGTCTACCATCGTCCTCGTGCAGATAAACACGTATTCATTAATACTGTTCCTATTTTTAATAATGATTCAACGTTAATTGGTGCCGTTTCTATTGAACAAGACGTGACACATCTTGTAGAATATAGCGAAAGCCGATATAAATATCACCCAAGTGTATTAGATCAAAATTTTCATCCACAGTTAAAGGACGGCAGCATCGCTCTTACACAAATGGTGGAATTGGCATCCGAATCAGTTTTAGGAAAAAAGTCTTATCCTTTTCTCATTGTCGGAGAAACAGGCGTCGGTCGTGAAACTATGGCAGAACTTATTCATACGCTAAGCCGAAATGATCAGCCTTACTATGCAGTGCCGTGTCATCAAATCCCGGATGGACTACTTGATATTGAGCTTTTTGGATATGAAGGAGGCATCCTTGGTGCCCCTTTTGAAATCAAATTAGGGATATTAGAGAGGTCAGGAACTGGAACTGTATTTTTAATGAATGTACATACACTCCCCCTCACTACTCAATCAAGATTGGCCGACGCGTTGCACAAGTCGCATTTTGCTCGCATTGGTGGTTCTACGAAGGTTCAACTTAAATGTCAGGTCATTGCTTCTACCATTCCAAATATCGAATCGCTTATATCTGAATCCATAATGATGCCTGAATTTTATTACCAATTTCATGCTGCCACAATATTACCTTTAAGAGAACGAAAACAAGATATTCTCAATTTATCAAGGTATTTTTTAAAACAAGCCGCAGAAAATAGCGGGCGCAGTGTTCCCCGATTTTCTGAAGAAGTACAGGTAGCACTAAGTATATATGATTGGCCAGGAAATATTTATCAATTGAAAAATGTAATGGAACACATTTTTATGTTGACCCAAGGTGAAGAGATTTTACTACAAGATCTCCCGCTAAACCTACGCCCTAAAACATTGAATGATTTTTCAGATGAAAGTACAGATATTAAATCTTTATCTAGTTTAACAAGGGATATCGAGAAAAAAACAATTATTGATGCCCTACGACGAACCAAAGGTAATAAGGCTGCAGTCGCTAAAATGCTTGGCATTTCTAGGGGATCGTTATATTACAAAATTGAGCAATATGGAATTGGATCAGAGGAATCAAGATAATACTGTCTAATTCATAACAAAATTCGTCAAAGCATAAAAACAACTGCATCTAATCCATTCTTGGTGAACGGAAGGATGCAGTCGATTTTCTCATCATTATAGTACACCACTGCCCAGCGAGTATTATCTCCAAATGTGCCACCATTGTACATTATGGAGTCACCTCTCGTGTTTTGGGGTGCACTACCACAATAATAGACCCCACAGTAGATAGATGATCAGGAAGGAGATTGCCCAACGCCCCCAGCCGTACCCTCCGTTACCTTCACGGGCTACTCCATATCCACCAAATGTGAGAGCTAGGTCGAGACGTTTTGCTTCTTCGGCATCCAACGGCTCTAATGCTAGCTTCAGAGGAATATATTGCTGCGGAGACAAAATGATCACTTGGTCACCTTGAATCCGTTCGATCACCCCCTCGTG
>JAJZCJ010000215.1 GCA_021846145.1 Bacillota bacterium | reverse complement strand
GTACTGTGGTCGCTGATCGATATTCTGACAAAATCTCCGTTATATACTTTGATCTCTGATGTTTCTTTTGCAGTAGGCATGGCGATCACTTTTATCATTTATAGTTTCTTGAAAAAGGAAAACGTTGTACGCATTACGATCAGGCATATTTTGATAGAAGATTTTTCAATTTTGTTTGTGATTATCGTCACCATAGTTATGGTGATTTTAGGGCGCGCTAATGAAAATAGTCTGGAAACTTACATAATTGTGAGCTTGGTGTTGTCTGCGATAATTTATGTCGATCCGCTTTCGTCTATAATTATTTACGCTTTTTCAAGTGTACTCTTGCTTTTTACTATCTATTTATTTCAATTTAACAGTGGTTGGGAAGCGCTTGAGGATTTAATTTTAGCCAATATAATATCGATTGTTCTTGCGAATATCCAATATCGATCACGTTTACGCGAGTTCATCATCCAGAGACAAATCCACGAACAAACTGAAGAATTACTGGAGATTCAGGATGTATTGCAAGAGTCTCGACAACAACTTGAAACGATCATTAATTTTTTGCCTGATGCAACGTTGATCATTAATACAGAGGGGAAAGTGGCGTTCTGGAATCAGGCGATGGAAGAGATGACCGGTGTTCAAGCGCAAGATATCCTTGAAAAAGGTAACTATGAACATGCAATTCCGTTTTACGGGGAACGCAGACCGATCATGGTGGATATCGCGTTGTCACAAAACGAAGAGGACAAACAACAATATGGGCATATATGGCAAAATAATAATCGGTTGACTTCTGAAACATGGGTCCCCATTTTACACGGAAATAAACGGTACCTCTACATTACCGCGTCTCGGCTTTACGACTCCAAAGGCAATCTGGTCGGGGCGATTGAATCGATTCGGGATATTACCGAAAAAAAGCTGGCTGAAGACGGTGTGAGAGAATTCCAGCAACAGTTGGAAACGATCATCAACTTTCTTCCTGACGCAACGATGATCATTAATACTGAAGGTAAAGTCACCATCTGGAATCAGGCGATGGAAGAGATGACCGGCATTCTTGCCGCAGATATTCTTGGAAAAGGCGACTATGAATACGCCGTTCCATTTTATGGGGAAAGAAAACCTATTCTAGTCGATCAAGTTTTGATAAATAACGAAGATGTGCAAGGAAAATATGAATCGGTTCAGAAAGAACAGAACAGGCTTACGGCAGAAGTTTGGGTGCCGGTATTGAAAGGGGAAAAGCGGTTTCTATATGCCACAGCCACACATCTATATGATGTGGCCGGGAATCTTGTTGGCGCGATTGAATCAATCCGGGATATAACCGATCGTAAGCAAGTGGAAAATGAATTGTTGGAAGCAAAAGAAACGGCGGAAGCGGCTACAAGAGCCAAGAGTGAGTTTCTGGCTAACATGAGCCACGAAATTCGCACTCCGATGAACGCAATCATCGGGATGGCTTATCTTGCCTTGCAGACGAAACTTAGCGTGCAACAAAAGGATTACCTTGGCAAAATCGAGTCATCATCAAATGCATTGTTGGGAATTATTAACGATATTTTAGATTTTTCCAAAATTGAAGCAGGGAAACTGGATATTGAAATCATCGATTTTAGACTGGATGAAACGTTGAACAATTTGGCCAGTATGCTTGGCGTGAAGGCCTATCAGAAAGGTCTTGAATTATTGTTCCAATATACGGCAGAGGTTCCGCAAAAACTGAGGGGTGATCCGCTTCGACTGGGGCAAATACTCATTAACCTGACCAATAATGCATTGAAATTTACGGATCATGGCGAAATCATTGTCAAGATTGAGTTGGTGAATCAAACAGAACAGGAAGTGACATTGCAATTTTCGGTCAAAGACACGGGTATCGGTATGACAAAAGAGCAGCAAAGCAAGTTGTTTCAAGCGTTTAGTCAGGCCGATGCTTCTACGACACGCAAGTATGGCGGAACAGGTCTTGGACTGGCGATCAGCGCGCGATTGGTGGAAATGATGGGTGGAAAAATATGGGTAGAGAGTGAGCCGGGGGAGGGTAGCACATTTATCTTTACGGCTGTTTTTGGTCTAAGTCAAACGGATAAGATTGCACATCCTGCCTTGAGTCGAATCCAGAACCAAAAAGCGTGGAAGGTATTGGTCATTGATGACAATGCAATGGCGGTAGAGATTCTGCTGAAAATGCTGGAGTCCATGCATTTGCAACCGTTGGGAGTTGAGAGTGGGGAAGAGGGTCTAAAGGCGATCAGGCAGGCGGCAGACGAGGGTAAGCCGTTTGATTTGGTGCTAATGGATTGGCAAATGCCTGAGATGGACGGATTTGTAACCACTCGTCGGATCAAGGCGATGAGTGACATCAAGCAGCAACCGGAGATCATCATGATTTCAGCCCTTGATCTCTCAAAGTACGCAAAGGAAGCTGAACAAATAGGGATCAAAAGACAACTGATCAAACCAATAACGGAATCGCAACTTTTTGACTCGATCGTGGAAGTTTTTAATTTGGATACAGAAATCTCTCTTAATTCCGCAATGGAGAGTATGAGAAATCAGAGCAAAGAGGAGTTTGTAGGAATCCAGGGTGCAAAAATATTATTGGTGGAAGACAACGAGATCAATCAACAAGTGGCTAAGGAAATTTTACAGCTGGCAGGGTTGAAGATCGACATTGCCGAAAATGGGGCGCTGGCGATTGCGGCGCTGGAACAGGAAGATTATGACGCGGTGCTGATGGACGTGCAAATGCCGGTCATGGACGGGTATCAGGCGACACGCAAGATTCGGGAGAATCCCCGGTGGGCAACATTGCCGATTATCGCAATGACTGCCAATGCGATGAGTGGTGATCGGGAAAAGAGCCTGGAAGCCGGAATGAATGACCATGTTACCAAACCGATTAACCCGGTTGAAGTGATGACGGCTCTGAATAAATGGGTAAGTGTAAAGGAAGCCGATTTGGATCATGGTGTAAAAGTGGACATCAACCCACCGGATGAGCAGGCTTGGCCGGAGATTTCCGGTGTTAATTGGACAGATGGACTGGCTCGCGTGGGAGGCAACCGGAATCTGTACAAGAAACTCCTTAGTCAATTTCGGAGCGGGAATGCCAAGACGGTCGATCAAATGAAATCTGCACTGGGAAACGGGGATGCGAACACAGCGGCTAGGATGGCTCATTCGGTCAGAGGAGTGGCGGCTAATTTAGGGGCAGATCCATTGGCGAGCGTCGGCGCTGAACTTGAAATGTTTCTTAAGCAGGGCAACTTGGAGGGTTCAGAAGGACTCATTGCTCGGTTCGAGGCGGAACTGAGTTTCGTGATGGACGGAATTCGCGCATTTGAAGTGGCGCTAGCGGAACGAAAACGGGAAGAAGAACAGACGGCAGACACTGCACTTGATCTGGAGTTAGTGCGAGAGTCCATCACGCAATTGGCGCAGATGCTAGAACGAGGGATGGTAGACTCAATGGAACAGATTGAGGTGCTGGATCGCCAATTGGCACAAAGCGACCTTCAATTACAATGGGAGCGATTGAAGCGGGAGGTTGACGTATTTAATATGGACGGTGCTCTCGAGCAGCTTCATGAAATCGTCAAGGTTTTGGGTTTGTGATCTTATAACGGAGCGGATATTTTGCAAGGGGCGAGTTTGAGAAAGACTGAGTTGAATTCGGAATCGAATTGTCTAGAATAAGTATTGTGCTAATGCAAATGATCACTTGCCGGTAGTAACCGGCTGATTTTTAGATGATGAGATCATTTCGAGGTGAAGAAAAATGATTATATTAGAAAAAGTAGAAATTGAGGGGTTCAAGTCTATCAAAGGCAAAGAGAGTACCCCCACCTCTAAATGAAATGAAGGTGGGTGGTGAATCGCCAAAATTGGCTGAAAACTAAGCTTTTCTCTTGTAACGAACGTGATATGCTAAGAGAAAGGGAGGTGAATTCGCTTGGAGAATCAAGCATCAAATTACCGCGCATATCAGATCCGCGTGAAAAAAGGCCATCGGCTGTACGACTACTTTTTCGAACAAAGTCGATTGGCAAAAAACCTGTATAATCACGCGAATTTCTTCATTCGACAGACATACACAGCACTGACACAGGAGAAGCCACTAGAGACGAACCAACGAGAAGTGAGGGACACGATTGCTCGCTACCTACCACTAATGAACGAGAATCAAGTGAAGGCGTGGGAGAAACGCGAAGCGGAAGTACGAGCAGAGACAAGAACCAAAAATCAAGAGAAGCCTAAGTTGTTTTCGGCACCGACGAAAGAAAAATCCTACCTTGGATATGCGTTTCTGGACGCTTTGTTTCGTACCATGCAGGAAGAAAACTACGTGGCATTGTCAGCACAAGCGTCACAAGGGGTACTCAAAAATCTCAATCAGAATTGGAAGTCATTTTTTGCTTCTGTACAAGAGTACAAAAAGCATCCAAATAAATATCTGGGAAAACCAAAGATTCCCCACTATCTTGATAAGGACGGGGTAAAGGAAATCACGTTCACGAATCAAGATTGCATCGTGAAAGACGAAAAATACCTCAAGTTTCCGGGGACGAAAGAACGCCTGAATATCGGCAAGATCGCGAAGGTGCTAGGAGCGTTGCAAGAAGTCAGGGTAATCCCTGCTTATGACCATTTCACGGTAGAAGTCGTCATGAAGGGAGAACCGCCCAAAGAGCAAAAAACCGATAATGGGCGTTACTTAGCCATCGACTTGGGCACTGTGAATCTCATCACGATGGTGACGAATATTCTCGGTCTAACACCGATCTTGATTCGCGGAGGGAAGATCAAGGCGCTCAACCAGCTTTATAACAAGCTGAGTGCCAAATACTACTCCATTTTGCGAAAAGGCCACGAGCCAAAAGAAGGGCAGCGTACATCCAAAAGATTACAGATGCTGGCAAGGAAGCGGCAGGACCGCATTAAGGATGCTTTTCACAAGATTAGCCGCTATGTGGTGGATTATGCAGTGTCACATGAGATCAGCAAAATCGTGATCGGTCACAACGTGGCGTGGAAGCAAGAGAGTAACTTAGGGAGAAGGAACAATCAAAACTTTGTTTTCTTGCCACACTCATGGTTGATCCAGATGATCGAGTACAAAGCGAAGGCCGTCGGCATTGAAGTGATCGTGACAGAAGAAAGTTACACCTCAAAAGCGAGTGCGTTGGATGGAGATTTTATCCCAACTTACGGAGCCATCCAAGGGGATGAAAAACCAACGTTTTCGGGCAAACGCAAATATCGTGGGTTGTACGTAGCCAAAGACGGTACGAAGATCAACGCGGATGTGAACGGTGCCATGAACATCCTAAGAAAAGTATACCCAAGTGCTTTCACAGGCGAGGGAGTAGCGGGGTGCGTGAAGACCCCAATGGTAGTGAAACTTTACTCCAGAAACCGCCACCTCAACGCATCAGCGTAGGTGGGGG
>JAJZCJ010000006.1 GCA_021846145.1 Bacillota bacterium | reverse complement strand
GCAGGCTGATTGTAAATAGTTTGATAATTTTTGCTTTCAGAAAATTGATAAGGAAAATTGTTTTTAATTTTGGGATTGGTAGAAGCAATTACCGCACCTAATGCATCCCTGAGAACAATGATCGATACTTTAGGATACAGTGCAGATAATTTTGTTAATTTAACAAATTCAGCAGGAAACTGTCCTTGATTAAAAGAAGAAGAAACTTCCTCTACTAAAGGTTGCGCGGTATCTTCCATCACCGAGTCCACACTGCCGATCATTAACTGCACAGATAAGCTGTAAATAAGAAAGGAAGTTAGCGCATACAAGGCGAGAAATAACAAAACCAGCAGCGCACTCAGTCGCAGCCTAACTCGCTGAAACAAATTTAACCCCCCTTAAATACATAACCTATGCCCCTCACCGTTTGGATCCCTATATCCTGATTTTTTTGTGATATGGGTTTCAAACAAGCATTTAATTTTTTACGTAAAAAATGTATGTACGCCTCCACCACATTGCTGTCAGCCTCTGAATCATACCCCCAGATTCGATCAAATATCACATCTTTAGTTAGTACTTGCCCCGGATTTCTCATAAATAACTCGAAAAGTTGCAATTCCTTATGAGTTAATGTGACATTTTCCTTCTTAAACATCAAGGTTCTATTCATTAAATCTAAAGCGAAATCTCCCACTGTAATCATCTGCACACCAACAATATCGCCATTACGTCTTCCTAACGCACGAACTCGAGCCAACAGTTCTTTTATGCTAAACGGCTTAATCAAATAATCATCAGCACCACTATCCAATCCCTGCACACGATCATCAATCCCGTCACGCGCGCTTAGCAATAAAATAGGGGTCACATTGCCTTCGTTCCTAAGTGTTTGCACCAATTCAAACCCCGAGATTCGAGGCAACATTACATCGACAACAAGCACATCATAAATACTTCCTCTCGCCATATCTAACCCACTCTCACCATCGTAGGCCGTATCCACCGTGTATTTCTCTACCGTTAACAATTGTTTCAATGCTTTAACAAGGTCCTTCTCATCGTCAACGACTAAAATGCGCATCCTAAAGCCTCCTCACTTATCCAATATAACACAAATAAGTCTCGCGCAGCGGGGTACTGCCGAGACCAGCCGGTTCGAGATCATCGGTAAACCAACCAGATTTGATCTTCGAAACGTGGAATTTCTGTTATAAGATGTGAATAGTAATTGTTTCATAGGCACCACTATTGGAGTACACTACAAAATAATCACCAAGACTTGCATTGGGCTTGATAGAAATGAGTCCCGACGCTGAACTTATGGAGACACCTTGCGCTCCTTTCGGACCCGTCAAACTATACGTGCCCGCAGCTGAAATGATATTACTATTGGCATCAGTAACCAAAGGCAATGCAATAACCATATCCCTTATCGTTTGGGTAGCTGGAGTCACATTCACCATATCATAGGAAATCCCGCTGATATTAGCAGCTTTTGCTGGACTTGATGTAGGACTAGCAACATTCACCAAATAACTAGTCAGGTCAATCATTTCATGCTGCATTGCAAAAATTATTTTTTGTAAAAAGTAGACGTTATTGGCCGAAAAACTGGCGGTAGTGTTTGATAAACCACCAGACAATTGCTTAAGGTTCCCCCGAATCATCCACAGATCTTCAGATACTGCCCGTAATGATTGGTTGTTCGCATCATCTTTACTACCCTTTTTAGTGGTCTGAATCGATTGTTGCAAAGTGCTAACCGTAGTGGTCACGCTAGTTAGTTCTTGCAGTAATTTCACACTCAGCGCAGCAGCACCTGGCTGTACGTCTCCTTCCACCATGGCATCCATTTGCACTTCCATTTGATACAATGCGGAAACCTGTGAATTAAGTTTGGAAACGAGACTAGAATTCAATTGTTGTGTAGTCAGTGTCACTTCTATTTGTGCATTATGCTCATATGCTGCAATAAATCCTGCATTATTATCGGTTGCAGCTGAGGCCACGCCAAAATGCATTGAACTGGCGATCAAACCGACGGTGCAGATCCTCACAAGCCACTTTCCTAACCTCACCGATAACTCTTCCTTCCTGATACATTGTTACCTAATCACACTGTTCAGAACTAACTGTTAGATCCTCCCCCCCTTGAAAGATCATCTTTACAAGAAGAAGTATCCATCATGGACATTAAAAAGTGATGAAAATCAAGAGCATTTCACCGTGCATTTTCGACATTAGTTGATAAGTGATTGTAGTTAGCACACCATTCGTGATAATCTATTAAAAGTTTAGAGATTATAAAACGAGGAGCATACTGATGAAAACGATACGTTCAAAACTATTAATTTCTTTTGTATTTGTAATTATTATATTTATTGTTACTATCGTTATTCAGATAAGTGAAAATAACGCCTCGATTAATTTAAGTGAAAGTGTCATAAGTACAAATAATAATTTGTTGACTCAAATTAATGCATTAAATGCCAAGGCGATTTGGACAGACGATATAGGTGCCCGCTACCTTCTAAGCACTACCAATCAACAACAAACCTACTATGCGGAATATGAAAGTTCGCTAAAACAAATAGGCACGATGGAAAGCTCATTACAAAAATTAATTAACACACTCCCTCCCACTACCAAAAAAGCCTATACAAGTGATTTAAACGCATTTGAAAATGCTTGGTCCACTTATGTGATGGTGACTTTTGTAAATCTGACAGACTTTTTTAATACTGCCCAAAAACTGCACGCTCAAGCTCTGTATGCAAAAGTCCCGTTAACTGCTACGACGAATGCTCTGACGAACTTTTCTACTGTAATCACACAACAACAGGAAATATCTAATGCTCAATTCCTCTCCCATATTGCATTTGCAAAATTGATTGGCGTAATTGGTACCATTATCGCGGCTCTCGTGGCTATTGCATTGGGATTATGGTTGTCTACACGAATTACAAAAAACATTAGGAATGCGTTGAATTTGGCCAACAATATGGCGAAGGGGAATTTTAACAATAAACAAGCTCTTTTGATCAGTAATGACGAAACTGGCGAATTAATTACTGCGTTTTTTCAGATGCAAGATGCTATTTCCGATTTAATTCGAGATTTACAACAAGCCTCCAATCATTTGCAAACGACATCCAATGAGATGCACCTCACCACTGATCAGGTCGCTGTTTCTGCCACGAATTTAGCCGAATCGGCCATGCAAGTAACAGAAGTGGCTGACCAGCAAAACCAGCAGGCATCCACCATGCAACAATCAGTGTCACAAATGCTACAGGTCATCCAACAAGTATCAACCACCGCCAGTCAAACGCATCACTTAGTACAACAACTAGTTGTTCAAAAGGATCGTGGAGATACCATTGTAGGCGATGCCATTGGTCAAATGAATGATATCCGGACGAACGTGGACTTGAACTATTCTCGAATTGAACGATTAAGTGAACGATCCCAATCGATAGGTGAAATTATAAAATTAATTAAGGAGATCGCTGAACAGACTAATTTACTTGCATTAAATGCTGCCATTGAGGCGGCTCGGGCTGGTGAACATGGGAAAGGGTTTGCAGTAGTAGCTGAAGAAGTCAGGAAATTGGCGGAAGAAACCCGCAGTGCCTCGTCACAAATCTCTTCGCTGATTGAAGAGATTCAACACGACATGAGTGACTCTGTTCAATCTGCTAATAACGAAAAACAACAGGTCAACAGCGGCGTCTCTGCTATGCAATTGGTGAATCAAGTGTTTGCAGAAATATCCAAATCGGTGTTAACCGTTTCTGAACATATTGAAGATGTCATGAACGCGACAAACCTAATGACTGATAATGTGAACTCATTGAATCAATCGGCGTTTCATATGACTGAACTGTCTCAACAAGTGGCCAATGAAATTACCAATGTTTCAGCCACTGCACAAGAACAGAATGCCGCGACTGAAGAAATGTCGGCGGCAAGTGTGACGTTAAAACAATATGCAGAGAGGCTACAGTCTCATGCATTAAAATTTGATGTAGGAGAAAAGAATGTTTGATCACAACAATCGATCCTGCATTAACTGAGCTACAGCTTGAGCCCCCGCGTCCTCCATTTGACGTAAATTCGCAATCACTCTCTGTTGAATTTTCGCGGATTTATTCTGGCTTAGTTTTGCTGCACCTTCTATGCTTTGGATGTCAATTCGAACACCAATTATTGCTTTCATCATGTTCCGAAAAAAAGATTCGTCCACTTGGGACGGTAGTTGTGAGTCAGCTTCGAAAAATCGCACCATCTTATTTAGCAGACCTGTTAATTCCTCCTCGTCGTCAATTACAGAACATTTTCCATACACATGAACCGCCATGTAATTCCACGTTGGCACAGCGTCAGGAACCTCGTACCAAGAAGGCGAAATATACGCGTGTGGACCCGTAAAAACAACCATGACTAATTGCCCATTTAGATCTTGCCAGTGAGGATTTGCGATGGCCATGTGGGCAAATAGACTATTTTGTTCGACATCAAAAAGAAATGGCAGATGTGTTGCTAATGGGCGTTCCTTTACTGTGCTCATTAAGATTCCAAAACTATTCGCGTTGATAAATTCTCTGATTTCATTCACATCGTGCATTTCAAATGATTTTGGTATGTACATGTTATTACCCTCCAATATATTGCAGATGAAATTTTCGTCGTGGTCAAGCTACAATACTAAACCCTAGTATAAAATATTTTTACGCATCAGAAATGCGTTTTAAAAAAATAAAAATGCCCTGCATGTAGAGAATGAGGGCATTTTTATTTTATACAATCTTTCGCTAGATCGCATTGCATTGTTTGACTCAATTAGTACTAGGCGGTGCAGGCGGTGTCATACCAATCGTATAGGTGCCTCCAGCCACTGATTCGAGCCACGTCCCTTGACCAGGTTGAAGTGTAAGCGTGCCTGTTTGCGCTGCACTATACTGATTAGATGCAGGATCATACGTATACGCTGTATCCCCCGTTTGCAACGTCACCGTTTCAACAGTGGAAAATGGATTGCCAATCATCGTCCATCCGCCAGCACTTGCTTGGATGGTGTAGTCATTAGTAAAATTAGGTGGCAAATTGATGGTTTGTGAACTTTGCACGTATACCCAGATTCCGTGTCCTGCATCTATAGCGTCTGGTTGATAAGAAGTACCATTCCAAAAATCTGTCACCGCAGCATGTGAAACCTTCGCGACATTAGCATCCACAAGATTCCAACCAGCAGTTAACGTTACGGTAACAGGTGCTCCCGTAGTACCATAAACGCTACCTGTGACAGTTTGCTGAGGTGGCAACCCCCAACCATTTCCGTTATATCCATTACCCCATCCGTTACCCCAACCATTGCCGTTACTCATCCAATTCCAATTATTTTGCATTGATCCGCTATCCCCACCATTATCGTCAGCAAAAGCGGAAACAGCAGTCAAGCCAAGCAAACCAACCGTAGTAACAACAGATGCAGCAATTAGTTTAATTTTAGATTTCATGGAATTTTCCTCCTTATTATTTAGGGTGCTGAGGGTGGAGCTGGCGGTGTCGATGATGATCCCGTCGAACTCGTGCCTGTAGAACCATTGGTAGAAGGCGGTAACGGAGGTGCTGGTGGTGTGTTTGTTTGTTGTGTTGAATTGCCTTGCGTTCCAGACGACAAACTACTCAAAAATGATTTAATTTTGCTATCCCATTTTGCAAATTTACTTTCCAATTTACTTATTGTCTTATCCAACTTTTTGGTTTCCTTGGCCAATTGTTTAGTCTGCTCTGTCGATGCAGACTTTGTTAATGAAGTAATTGTTGACTGAATTTTGGATACCTGTTGCTCAAGATCAGAGACAAACTTTTTCGTAGATTTTTGGCTATCTGAAATCACATTCTTCAGCGAATGCTGTTGTTCATTGCCGCCATCTCCGTGCTTTCCTCCCTGATTACCAAGCAATTCTTTCACTTTCTCCGTGTCTTTTTGCAACTTATTTACTGCGGTTTTTGCCTCGCTAACAGTCGTCGCACTAGAGATAGCAGCAAGATCCGTTTGTAAAATGTTAATTTCTAGTTTTGCATTTGTGGACAAAACATTGCCATTTGCACTAGATGTCGTCGTCAATACTGATCCCGCATCTTTCAGCAGCGCTTGATATGCAGCTTCCTCAGTCTGTTCCGCTTGCTGCGCCGCTTGAATTGCCTGAGTTGCCTGTGTAATTGTCGCATTCACATTGACGGTCGATTGCGTATCCGCAAAGGCCGACGCAGTTAACGAGATCATTACAAGCACTCCCGTAAGCGTGGATATGCTTTTTTTTAACATCTACCATCATCCTTCCAAAATTTCTCGACATATTTACGAATACAAAAATAAGCCCTTTCGGCGGTTCAGCCACCATAGCCATCGGCCTTAGGTCTGGAACTTTGCGTCCCCACTTTTCAATGGGTTTGCTATTGTCGCTTGACTTTTTTACTGACTATATGATATAAAATTTAATCCTTCAAGTCAATCTGTAAATTATACCAAACTATCACCAACACTCCATTTCGCATAGTGCAATATTGTGAAAAGTGTCATTTCATTCACAAATGGTGTGGATAGCACAAACATCTGTATATTCTCCTCTTTCACCCACATACTAACTGTTAATAAATCATGAAGGAGGAATATTTATGGCAACCGGTCAACACAGCAATACCCCACTCATCCCTCAAGCTACGCGAGCACTTGACCAATTCAAGTACGAAGTCGCACAGGAGCTTGGTATCCAAGTTCCAACAGACGGATACTGGGGTAATATGACTACTAGAGATACCGGTACAATTGGCGGGCACATGACGCGCAAGTTGGTGGCATTGGCGGAGCAACAATTGGCAGGAAAATAGAATAAGGGGACCGGAACATCGGTCCCTGTTTTATAATTTGTTACTTCACGTCATCCAACTTTCGAATGAGCAAACTTTGGACAGGCAACCTCATCAATTTTCGGATATTATAGGTTGACGGAAACAATAACAGCGAATGAATTCAAGTGGCATGATTACGAGCGGTGTGGGCGTTTTTTAAACGGCCAAGTCTTTTCTCGACCGCCAAAGTGCCTTGCATGTGAGGCCCTAGGATTCGATAGCCGTTTTTCAACCAGAACACGAGGGACTGGCTGTTATCATAGTGAATATGGCCAAGAATTGTATCCGTATTCTTTTCCCGGGCAACATGTTCAATCCGCCTGGCTACCCGTTTCCCAATGCCTTTATTTTGAACTGTCGGTGCCAAAATGAGTGCACTTAAATACAACTGACCGGAGGGCAAAATTGAGTAACTGTAGTACCCAATCGGCCGCTTACTACTTTCAATAACGACTGTCGTCTGATTTTCGTCAATTTGTTCAAGGATCATCCTTTTCGTCAACGCACGTCCTGTTGATTTTTTAATGATTTGGCTCATCGTTTGCATGGAAACTCGGATGAGAAAGGGATTATCCTGTGGTCTCCGTGGGCGATAACTGATCACCATGCCCCAACACACTCCATTCCCTCGCAGGCTTATGAATCAAGCGTAAACAATTGGGTGCAAGTCGCTGCATTTTTTGTACGACCTACATACGCTATATTCATTGATACGCTGACACGCCAAAAAGTGTGTTCGCTTTGATATGGGTGGTGTGTATGATGAGAGAAACAGCGTCAGCCAATCCTGCTAGAATGAAGGCACCTTGGCAAGCAGGACTGACCTTCCGATGCAATCAAGGTAACTTTGGTACGTTCTCACACGACAATCCGTTATCCTATTATGCATGGGATTTTGGCCTGCCACTTTGCACACCAGTGTTGGCATCGGCTCATGGTGCTATTTATTTAACTGGCTATAGCAACAATGGCTATGGGAATTTCATCATCATCCAACACGATTGTGGATTTAATTCCATTTATGGACATCTATGCACAATGAATGGTGCCATCGGAAAGTCGATCAAACAAGGCGAAATTATTGGGTACTCAGGCAACACGGGGAGGACAACAGGGCCTCATTTACATTTTTCAATGATTGATAGCAGGGGTTATAGTTTACCTTCACAATTTGAAGATATTGGCGTGCCAGAAGAAGGCGGTTATTATCGATCGGAAAATTGTATTTCAGAAACGCTTACCAAATGAAAACACAGGGAAACCCAGCCTCAACCAGGTTTCCTTAGAGAGAACAAACATACTTACATGCACTAATACCTCGGATACTTCGGTCTGCCTTGCGTGCAATGCATACCAGACATTCCGGGCCCACCTACTCCTGCTCTGCGTATTCCTTGGCCCATTCCGGGACCCCCCATTCCAATTCGTCCCGGCGGATTCATGACCGGTCCCATGCCGGTGCGCACCATACCAGGACGCATCGTGCCAGGACCACCTCTCCCCCGGTTCATAGATCCACCAAGCATCATGCCAAAAATCATCGGCCCCCAACAGAGCGTGGCATCAACATCGTAATGGTCTTCCTTAGTATCTTTCATCAGCATATCACCTCCAGCACAATTCATATACTTGCCGGGAGACAATCTCCACGGTTCTCAATAATTTATGAAATTGGACTGGATGACGGTAAGGCTAATACCATCTATAGATACACACATTCTCAATGGTTATATTTAGGACAGTCAACGATGACGATCATTGCGAGAGTAGGCAATATACCCTCCCACGATGGTATAACGCACCTCGACAGCAAAGACGCGATGGTTTATAGCCGCTACCCAGATGCTTTGCATCAATTATGGAGCGCCTTGCATGATCAAGATGGCCATTACTTAGTGGTGACCGCCAAAAGGGGGTGTCAGTTTGGGGATGAAAGGTCGCCGACACACGACGGCGGAGCACAACAAGCCTCTTTACTTGAAGAAGATGTGTATGCTCCGCTGCTCATCGATGGCACCGATCGTTTGCCATCGAAACCCCTGCGATTTGTCGACCTAAAGCGCTATTTTCTATCGCTTGTTCAAAATTACACTCACATGGAATAAAAAGAAGACACTTCACGCTTCTGTGATTTAATCAAACTGTTATTAAATCAATATATGGTATGTATTCCGCATGTCATTGGTGCTTTGCTGACAATACAAATACCACCAAATCTGGGCATATGAAATGGTGGTGATGTACAATAAATCCCTATTTTTTGTTGGGATTCAAAGCGGATTGTATGGCGTCTGCAGGGCGACCCTCTGCGGCGTCTTCTGTCGCGTCTTGGGTACGTGACGTCGCGATACCGACCGCGTTTTGGACTGCGTCTACCACTTTACCCGCCGTTTCCCTTACACTCTTACCAATTTCTCTGGTCGTGTCGACAGTACCTTCCCAAGCAGATTCCGCCGCATCGCCAAAACGGCCTTCCGCCGTATTGTTCAGCGTACTTCTCACACCTTTCGCCACATTTTCCCCTGCATTCTTCATATGATTTTGATCTGCCACGATGAAATTCTCCTTTCACTCCGTTTTCTTTATGGTGCGCGTTCAAAGGGACGAATATGCATACCCGTCATTTCGCAAACCGTCAACGTTGAACCGTCCGCTTTTTTGATGACGTTAACGCGGCTTGTTTGGCCTTAAATAGCATCATCTGCACTCTGCTGTAAGCATTGATGGCACCATCGCCCGTCGTCTCAATCGGCAAAAAAATCGCTTCCGGATATTTCTCGGTGATCAGCGACTGAACGCCGTCAGATACACCTGATGACGGCATACATCCGAACGGCTTAACCGAAATGGTCATATCCACTTTCTTGCTTTCTAAATTCAAGATCAACTTTCCTACTTCCATATGGCCCTCACCGCCGCGCAACTGATTGTGATAATGCCTGTGAGCCACTTTGGCAATCTTGTTCATGTCTGGCAGATGATAGCCTCTGAGTCCGATGACTCCGGCATAAGCATGGCTTGCTTATCGCCTGTTTTTTCGTTTTTCTTAAAAATGATGACTTTGGCATCCTGACCGCCCAATTCAATCACACTGCCCACCGCCATCGTCACGGCATTGACTTCCTGGACAAATTTTGCCCCGATGGGATCGGCAATCGGACCGCTGCCAGAACCCGTCACAAAAACACGGATGTTTTCCCGCAACACGTGGGAAAACTCACTTTCAATAACCGTCAGGAATTCCAAGACCTTTTCTGCCTGCTTCGCGTGATGGCGCTGATAGTCAGACCAGAGAATCTGTTTGCTTTGGGGATTTACGACCGTCGCCTTGACCGTGGTGGATCCCACATCAATCCCAATGAGCAAAGAATCAACCACTTGGCTCTCAGGGCTCATTCCAACACTTCCTAAGCAAAGAAATTACCACTTCTATTTAGAATTAATACGAGAATCAAGACTCATCTATTCCAAAATTTTATGTAAGATGTCGCTTCACTCAGGTAATGACCCATGACATGAATAACGCGACCCATTGTCACAAATAAGTGATGATGATTTAGTAAAAAAACCACCTTAATAAATGTCGGGCTAATGAGGATATCCATTCAAGGTGTTAACTATACCGTCATATACCATGCCATCGCAGGTGAATATTGTTCGGATAATTGCTCACCTTAAAGGGAAACACCTTAACAAGATGGGGGATTTTTGTGGCTGTGCAAAGACCTAGAAGGAAAAGAAAGAAAGCATTTATCGATCAGGAACCTGCCATTGAACTGGATGATAGGTCTATAGTGTCCACTGATGTAAAAAAATCAATCTACCTCATTCAAAATATTTGGAAAAATTGCGATGATTTTAAATATTATGAGATTAACATACAGGGTGTTATTGCCATGGTTGTTTTCATTAAAGGTATCGTAAACATGGATCAGTTTGAGACGGGGATCATGGAACCACTCACGAAGTTTTCGGAAACAATCGTGTCTATTGCCGACTTGAAAATGGCTTTATCCATCACCCCTATAAACGAGGAAAATGATATGAACGCTATCAATCAGGCGATTGCGGATGGCAATGTTATTTTACTTGTGAATGGCGAAAAACAGGCGCTGATCATTGACATCAGCAGTTTGCCAACTCGGGCGATTGATGTTCCTCAGGTAGAACCGAGTACGCAGGGTCCGCAGGAATCATTCGTGGAGAACCTCGAAATAAATTTTCCGCTTATACGTAAACGTCTCAGAACCCCTCGTTTGAAATCTGTGTCGATCCGTATCGGACGGATTACAAAGACCACTTTACTCGTTTCACACATCGAAGGGGTTGCGAACCCGCAGATCATCGATGCAGTTTTGGGACGGATAAAACAAATTGATATTGATGGCATTCTAGATACCAACTACATCCGGGAAATGATCTTGGAGCAACGATACACACCGTTTCGGACCAGCGAAGTTACTGAACGACCTGATCGTACGGTTGCCGCGCTTCTGCAAGGAAGGATTGTGATCATGGTCGACGGTGCACCATCTGCGATCACTGTTCCAATGGTATTTGTCAGCGGGCTAACCTCGGCTGAAGATTATTACAACCAATACATTGTCGTAGCTCAGTTGCGTTTCCTGCGTCACATCACGTATTGGACTTCTTTATTGCTGCCGGCTCTTTACGTCGCTTTACTGTCCTACCATGCCAACTTAATCCCAACGCCACTTCTAATTAGTTTGGTGACTCAACATGAAGGCATTCCCTTCCCTAACGTAGTGGAAGCATTGCTGATGCAGGGAGCGTTTGAAGCGATTCGAGAGGCCGGTGTTCGTTTGCCGAAAATGGTCGGACAATCAGTAAGTATAGTGGGCGCGCTAATCATTGGGGACGCAGCTGTCAAGGCGAGCCTCGTATCCCCAGGTATGGTCATCGTTGTCGCCGCCGCCGGTGTGGCATCCTTCACCATTCCATCGCAGGATCTGGTGAACGCAAATCGATTATTGCAATTCCCCTTCATAATTGCGGCCTCACTGCTTGGTCTTTTCGGTATCATCACGCTTGGACTTGTACTCGTGATTCACATGGTGTCACTGCAGTCTTTTGGTATACCATACATGTCGCCAATCGCTCCATTTTCCAGCGGAGCATTGCGCGATACGTTAGTTCGCGCGCCATGGTGGACGATGAATGGACGGCAAAGAATGTACAGACCGTTGGACAATCAGCGCAATCAAAAGCCCAATCCACTTCAGGACTATGGACAACGATGAAGATACTCTGCGTATTTTTGTCCAAGGCGTTGTTGTTTGTTTTCATGGCCGGATTTCTGCAAGGTTGTAGCGATCTCATGCCGGTTGACGACATTAGTATCATATTAGCAATGGGAATCGACGAACTAGACAATCGTCAAATTCTGGTCTCAGTGCAAATCGTTAATCCAAAGAGTGCGAGTCCTTCTGAAGGACAGGGAGGAGGCAAACAATCGTTCACCGTTTACAGCGCATCTGGCAAGACCATCGAACAAACTTTGGAAAAAATCAATGAACGTTTGCCACGGCAAATTTTTTTGGCTCATAACTCCGTTGTGATATTTGGGCATACGTATGCAAAACATGGAATCAATCGGGCGTTTGAGTACCTTGAACGCAATCGAGACATTCGCAGAAATGAACTACTTGTTGTGACGAACGGCCGCGCCGTTGACGTGTTGCGAGCACCGTCACAAGGAAATATCATCAATGCATTTGCCATTCAGTCCTTGGTGCAACATGGGGCTGAAACATCCGTAACTGTGAACAGTACTCAACAGACGGTTATGAAACAATACCTCAGCCCATCGCACTCGCCACTGCTCGCTCGGGTCAACGTCGGCCCGAATGGTCACCTTCAAGAAGACGGTCTTGGACTTTTTGATGGTGGAAGACTGGTAGATTGTCTTTCCACAGAAGATGCTTATGCGCTGCTTTTGTTTATCGGCAACACTCGTCAACACCCAATCGCCTTACCGGGTGACGTTCAGAAAGTAGGCAATAGATTGACGATGAGAATTCTAACTTCGCAAACCAATGTAAAGCCGGTCGTTCGAGGCAAAGAAATTGGGATCAAGGTGCAAGTGTGGGGACAGACTGAAATTGAGCAGATGCGCCTAGGTTCAAAAGCAACTCCAGATTTTTACAGACTTTCTGAATCGGAGACCCAACACGAGCTAAAGAAAAAAATGATACATGCACTGTATGAGATTCAACAACATCATGTAGATGCTGCACAGTTCGGGAATGCTTTTTTTCGAGCTGATCCGCCGTTATGGCGTCGGGTCGCACATCGATGGAATGAAACTTTACCGCATTTATTCGTTGACGTGGACGTGAAAGTACACGTTTATCGGAGTGGACTGATTGGCGATTCACCGGACGAGGAATACACGCGTGAGGGTTATTCACCTCGGGGGGGAAGGGACGTCACCTCATGATGTTAGTCGCTGTTTTGATCACTGTGTTGGCGACTGTTTACGGAGTTATTATTCGTATGACTGTGCGGGAGTGGATTGTGTACGGCAGTCTGCTTGTTATTGCACTCATTGCGTCTGCATTGATAACTTGGCACGTATGGCCGAACCTGCAACCGCTCGCCTGGCTCTATTTTTTGTTTCAACCACCGACCAAGTGGTTCTACAGAATTCTTTAGGCGAAAGGAAAAAAATGGACACACGAATTTCAAGGTTACAATTCATCTATATGATGATATGGTCTATCCTAGGGGTGGGAATGATCAATTTGCCATCCTCTATTGCGCATTTCACGGTCCGGGATGCCTGGATGGTTCCTTTTTTCTTCGTGATTAGTTCCTCAATTGTGGCTGGAATTTGCGCTGTCTGGGTTCGTTTTTTCCCAGGACAATCACTTGCTGAAGGATTGGAGTCTTCGTTGGGAACGTGGATTGGACGAGCCGCAGAATTGTGGTTCATCGTGTCATTATTTCTTGCCACAAGTATGTTTTTCCGCCAATTGATTTTGTTCATTACAACCACCACACTGGCCAAGACTCCGTACTACATTATCACAGGGATCGCGATGTTCGTAGCCTGCTATGGAGTGTACCAAGGCATTGAATCTATCGCGCGGCTTGGGGAGTTTCTTACCCCTCTGGCAGCGATAATTGGTCTCATTGTGTTGGTATTGTCGTTGCCGAACGCAGATATTTCTCAAATGCAACCTGTGCTTGCCGATGGATGGACTTCAATATTGAGAGGCGCTGTACTTCCATCGACAACTTTTTCATTTGAGTTGATGTTTTCCCTTCAATTTATTCCCGTTCTCGGCAACGCAAAGACAATTGGCAGAGATCTGATGATCGTCGCTATGATTTTGGGCGCTTTAGGAATGCTGATTGAAGCAACCATTGTTTCCGTTCTGGGTCCATCCGTGATGTATATGTCACTTCCCTTAATGGAAGTCGCTCGAGGCGTTCAAATTGGCCAATTTGTGGAGCGATTAGATACCTTTTTCGTCATGGGGGCGATATCGACGATCATCCTCGAAATCTCTGTTCTTCTGTACGGGTTATCGATCGGCATCCAACGATTGTTCAGTCTTCCCACCCACAAAAACATTACATGGGCCGCCGGTGCAACAATTTGGGGGATCAGCATATTAATTTTTCGAAACGAATCGGAATTGCGGGAATTCTTATTGTACGTCTCTCCCGCGTATTTCACCGTTTCTCTGCTGTCGGTCCCTCTGTTGGCAATTCTGGTGAAGACGATACGCACACACCTGTCAATCTTTCATAAAAAAAAAGAGTTATAGAGGGCGAAAGACATGTTGTAAAGTAATTTGCGTACGTAAAAAACATGTCTATACGTTGGGAAAAATTACAATTTATTTGTTGGTTCGGCCCGAGTAAAGAAGTAAATAAATGTACCAACAGCTATAGCCATAACATAGATGGTGCCCTTCGAAAGACGAACGGTGGGAATTTTTGTACGCTTCATCGTCAGTCACTTCCCAATTAGCTGAAATTAAATTTCATACGGACTTGTTCTCGAAAATCGGCAAAGAATTTACGGGTTTTGGGCAAATAGGCTTCATTTTTTGGCTGGCCGAATGGAGGGCCACTGACTACTAATGTATACCGCCCCACAGTAAGAAACGAACCAATGACATGAATTTGGTCGAGAAGAATTAAAAGTGCGGTGATTACATTTAATTCATCAAGTACTAACTCAGCCTGAGGGGTTCGCGGCTTTGAACCAGATCCCGTGAAAGGACCTGATAACGATAATCCAAAACTGTCATGAGTTATAAATACAGCACCTATTCCAATTTGGCCTGTTAGAAGGAGTAATGTCGTCAACAAATCGATGCCTAGGTACACGATACGTACGACATCGATCTCTGAGTTTAAGTTTTGTGACAATTCATCCAACCCCATTCCCCATGCCCCATTACTAATATAGTTTATGAACTTAGACACGTGTTTGTATCGGCTCGTGAACAGATGACCGAATACGTGTTGGCGGATCTCGACACTTCGACCGACAATGAAAAATAAATAACCCTCTTGAAGGCTAATCAGATTTCGTGATGGAATCAACTAATGCTACCGCGTACAAATCGCCAGAAGAATCTCGTACTATATGGGTATAACCCCAATACTTCTCAGGATTAATTTCATTATGAAAGCCGAACAAATTTTCAAATAGGCCGCGATGAAAGAGTACATATCAGAGGACACAGCCACATCGATCATCAAGCGAACAGTCAGTATTTATGCAAGCTTACCACGTGAACGTATGCATCAAATCTTATTTACAGACGGAGGACTCGTCTCCATGCAACTCATGTTGATGGCTCGCGCCAAGGGATACAATACGGTTCCGATGGGAGGGTATGACCACGCAAAGTTCGCAGAAGTATTTGCCATTCCTGAACAGTACGTGACGATCATGCTCATTGCCATCGGCAAAGCCGCAAAACCAGGACACCCAACTACTCGTCTTCCCATCGAAGATGTAATGGCCTTTAATGAAATGCCCCACTAGTCGAATCCCTTTTGCCACATCATATTATTTAATTCGCCTAAGCCTGCCCAGATCTCATGGCTAGGTTTAGATTTTCCAACTAGGAGGTTGTGGGAAGTATCGTCAACCTGGACCAAATTCCGAGTTGCAAGGCAAGTTGTTCATTCTCCAATATCCGTAATGCCTTTGATATGTTCGTTTCCGGTGCCATCAACACTGTCTACGCCGATGAACAGGCAATCCATTCGATCCCACGGCACTGGAACATCCTCTTGCCCGTCTTGCGTGATATAAGCGACCCGAAAACCATAAGAGCGAATCACCAGCTCCCAGATCTCAAATCATCTCGTTGTTCCCTTGGCATCAAAAGGAACGGCAGTTGCTACCACCCACAACGGATCCGTATCCCGCATCCGGTTCAACATCCGAATAAACTTCTGCTCATCAAAACCTGCAAATGCTCCGTTGTCCGCTACAAACGGCAATGATAGTTTGCCAATTTTGTTCCCAGTAAATGGGGTGTGCAAGATGCCCATGTGAGGCGAATGCGCATACTTTTGCACAGTTTTTGATGCCCCACTGACCAAAAGCAACATTCCCACCCCGCCATTCATCAAGAAGGACAAGGGTGAGAAAGATAAATGCTAATCTTTGAGTCACAATTACTATGTGATCTGTCCAATCAAACATGTCTGTATCGAATAAAATACAGCAGAAAGAGGGGAGACAGTGATGAGGAAACATCGTAAACTGATTGTTATTGTCCTTGATCCCGGGCAGAAAGTCTTGGTCGTGGCCAAGAAAAAACACAAACATCATTGTTAGTGATCAACGTACTGCCCGTTTGACCCGCTTGGTCGGGCCTTTTTTTTGCAAATGAACATCTGGGATTTAATAGCCATTGTACTGATCAGCTTGAAACACCCCAGGGATCTTATACGAGCTTCCCATAGCATCCACGTATGTAGCGAACGCTTTGTCTATCAGATTCCAGATGTTGCTCATCCCCCTCAACACATGTCACCGAAACGTACTCGGCACCACCTGCATTAACCCTTCGGCATGTTGAGAATTCCCTGTTAAATCCACATTATGCCGCTCGATTTTGAGTTTGAATCATTTATTATTGCTTATCGAACATGCGTTGAAGTTATCGTAAAACTCATCGCTTTCAAGGTAACTCATTCCGATCCAAGGGAAAAAAACAATTTTAACTTTCAAAAAACACTCAAAATAGTTCTTCTGGGTAAAACAAAATGAGTCGTGGTTAGAAGAGCAACGTAAAATTCGAAATAAAATTGCACACGAAGATGACAATGAGGTTCTGCAAAGATTCGAGCATATTCGCGGCAAAACACTGAATGCGACCATTTTAGATAGAACTGCAGACGTGATGTGTATGGAGCTATTTAGAAAGTTGGTTAACTTTTCCTCAGGAGTTCTTGCGGTATTGTTTAATAGTGATGATGAGTAAGCCCTTGATAATGACAAACTAATTCGTGCTTATTAGTAAAACCCGCAATGAATGATCCACTGCCAGTGATCGACTCATCACGCACTCCACGGTCGCATCCATAATTGTATAATTAAATCGAATCTAGTCCTATGCTTTATAGTTGGATAGTTGGATAGTTGGATAGTTTGTCTATTTTATGAGTTACCTGATTCATCCATCAACTGCATAATTCATGATAAATATTATTTGTCGAATTTGGGTTGAGACTTGTATTCATTGCTGATCTTGGAATATAATGAATGAAACTTCCAGATTTAACTCATAGATTTATTGCGAAAATTCGCACAGATATCATTACAGGGGGATCATATATGTTGAAACGATATATACCACTCATCCTTACCGCCGCGCTGATGTCCACATTCGGTGCTGCCGAATCATTGGCGCTTGCGAAAAGTACGCCTGTACACGCCCAAAAACCCAAGTTTGACCGTAAGGCGCTGAATCAAGCCTTGAACGAAAACCCGGCTTATGCGCAAATTAATGTCGATGTAATTGCAGGCGGGGAACTGGATTTTACAAAAAAACAGCCTGCATATTTAGTGAACCAGTTAGCACAAGTGTTTAAACATCAATACCAGAATATCTCGTCGGTGCATTCGAGCACAAAGGGCATTCAGTTCTACATCAACCTAGGCTATGTGGTTGGGAACATTGAGGATTCGGCTTCCAATCATGCGATTTACCTGAAATACAATTTGGAGGGTAAATCGGCGTCGGCTTACATCTATGGAAATACTGAATACGACCGAAATGCGAACGGCACGTGGATACCTTCGACCGTTGGTTTTAATGCCAACAAGTACGCATCTCTAAACTTTCCCATAGTGATTTTTCAAACGGACAACAATCACTTGTATCACACGATCAATAAAATGACGGGAAAAGGTAACCACCTTGTTTTTTCCGGGCCGATGGCAGCACAGTTTAGCAAGAAAATCGATGTGGAGATGATTTCGGAGCTTAACCTTTCTAAAACCAACATGAGCAAGACAATGAAAAACGCAAGAGCGACAGAAATCATCGATGTGGCCAAAATCGGCGGGAAGTATTATATACAGTCAGAGGATTTCGATTTTATTTACCCGATGGCATTCAGGTATGTGCATGGAAATGTCACTTACGCGAAGGACTTTAAAACTTTCGTGATGATGTACAAGATCAAACTGACTTATACCTACCAAAACTCCCCCGTAACGCCACCAAGCGGCCTGAACCTGAACGGCAGCACCGTAACGGGCTCCGTATACAAATGACACATAAAGCCTCTGGTCGGCATTCCTTCGAATGCTGATCAGGGGCTTCATTGTGGTTCCAATATTACTTTAATCCGTTCCATTTTCGCTCGTTCGATCGTTTCTTCGCCGTCAATAGAAACATCAGTAACGATTCGGCTGAATCCCCCTGACCCGGCCATAAAACTAGCCAAGAATCGTCAGGTGAGTAACGACGAACCAGTATACAGAGCCGCCATCCATGAAAATCAACTTATAATATATTGATTCGAGTTCGATATGGTGATCCGTACCGCAATATTCACATGTCACAGAAACGATGCAAAGAGACGCGGTACATCGCTTAGAGGAGATATTACGACCCGAAGAAAAATGATTCACCGTGAGTATTTGCGACGTATTTGCGGCAACAATAAAAACAGCCCGTGGTGTTTGCGAGTAAAAACCGCATAACCACGGGCTTTGTTTGGAGCGGATGACGAGATTCGAACTCGCAACTTTCAGCTTGGGAAGTAGGTTTTTAACTATTATGCAGCGACAAAATCGCGTTAATTAAGGGTTTTTGTCGCTGTTTTTTCTAGTATTCTCGTATCATAACATAAAAAATCGTAGCAGATTCGTAGCACGAAATGATGTTGCACAAATAAAGATTTCAACACGCGCTCGGCGTTATTTTGGTCCTTGCTTTTCTAGCCGTGGGTTTCTTTGAATCATCAAATATTGATGCCAACTCATTTGACACTCCCCACGACTGAAGTTGGGGGATTCTTACGAGGAACTTACGGACTAGCGGTACTCTTTTCTTCTCGCTAGATCAGCTTTACTCGCAAAGGGTTAGCCAAAAGCCCCCTAGCCACTCGCTCGAAATTGAGTCTGTGGTTACTTTTGCGTAAGATGTTTGCTGCGCCGTTTACATCGGCATTGAGAGTGCGATCATCTTTCGTGCGGTACAATCCACGTTTCATCCGTTTGCCGCTGAAGGTCACTTCTTGATGTGTGCCGTTCCAGATAGGAATATCGTCATTGTCAAGGAAACTGGCTTTGGATGTATACGACTCTTCTTGCTCAATGTATCGCAATCCGTAACGCTCACAAAGATTTTCTAATTGATTACGAAGTTGACCATGTGGAATCTGTACGAAGTTCTGATTGTTCCGTGCGCCAATGTTGATCTCGCGTTTCCAGTCAGGATTGTAACCAATCACAACGGCACTAAGCTCATTCGATAGGCAGAAGTTCACGATGTATCGTGCCGACTTCATCATGTAGTCGTGAATGGCGTTGTTTCGATTCATCGTCAGTCTTGCCATCTGTTCAGACCGTGGCAACTTTTGCTGATCTAGAATCGATTGCAATTTTGCCATTCGTACATTGTACTGATGGTTAATGGATTTGAGGTTCTTTCCGTCGATGATGAACGACGACCCATCAGTACTGTTCACACAAGTAGCAAGGTTATCTAAACCAAGATCAATCACAAGAGCCTCGTCTGGCGACAGAGTAGGTGGCGCTTCTTCTGATGCTTCGTAGACGAATTGTACTTTGAAGAACCGCGCCTTCTCAACGGGCAATAGACGAACTTCTTTAATCGGTTTCCATTCTAGCCGAGAAGGAAAAGGAATTCTGATCCGCTCCAAGTCAGGATGCAACCGTTGAAACTCACGCGACATCGGAACTTGAAAGTAGCCATCTTTGATGACAATCGCATTGGTGGAAAGAATCAACGGGAAGTAGTCATCTTTCTTTAGATAGTGTGGAACTCGCACATCATGGTAGCGATATTCGCCTTTCTTCACTTTCTTTAGAAGATTGAAGAACGAACGAAAAGAGCGATCCACCACCTTGAGAATTTGCTGACTCACACCTGCTTGAAGCAAGGCATAGTTTTCGTTATCTTTCACCGCTTGGTAATTCGATTCGTAGCGAAGGTAACGACCTTCCGCAAAGAAATACTGGCGGATAGAGTACAAACCTACGTTGTACAGATTTTTCGCGTACCTGCACATTTCACGCAGGGCTTCATATTCAACTTTGTTGAGCCCTTTGATTTGGTTACTCTGTGTTAGGTACACATTCATTCACCTTCTTTCTATATAGATAGTATATGCTACTTTGTAAATACAAAAGATTTGCCTGACAGCAAGCGTCTTATATCCCCATTGATGAATCAAGGGGTTTTACGACGCGTTTGATAAAATATACCCAACCAAGTTTCCACCTTGCTGGAAAACTCGGAGGGGTTACAGATCACCCCCCAGCAATCCCCTTCCCCAGCGCCATCTGCCAAGCGGGAATATCCGCTTCCGGCTTCGGATCCGATTTCACCGGAACATGTCCAGCCAACGCGGACTGAATAGACGCTTGGACAACTTGCATGAGCGAGCTTTGCAAATGGGAGATTTTTTGTTCGATGACATCATTGATTGACTTATCAAGGTCATCTAGGATCGGTTCCAATTCAGTTTGAATTACCTGTCTGACTTCTGCACGCATCATGTCGTCGTCACTGCCTCTGGTGCTGCTAACACTCGTGTGTTCGTTTAAGGATTTCATGAGTTGCGCATCCATTTGGATTTGGCGAAGGATGAGATTGCGTATCCACTGCGAGGTAGAACCAGCTTCAGGAAGCATGCTGAGTAGGAGAGTATCACTAGAATAAATCGGGATATGGATCAATCTTACTCTTTCTGGTTTATCCGACATAGCAAATAACCCCCTTATTTATGTTTTGGGCTTCTGCTGAGTAGGGGTATAGTGGGAATAATTACGGAAAGTAACGAAAATGTACGCGAATAAGTGGCTGTGGTTACGAAAATGCACACGATACATAACAAAACACGAGCCTCCACTAGATAATTTCATGAGTTTGCACATTTCACGTAACAATAGCCACTGTTTTTTTGGGGTAAATCACGGAATCTCACGACATACGAACAAGGCAGAACGGCAGGCAACACGTTTTTGTACGTATGACGTGATCGCCTGTATATCGCAGATTACGAATCAACACGTGGTACGTGATTGTTGTGATGTGCAAAATAATTGAGATTACGAAGTTGCACACATTGCGTGACTAAGCTAATTGCCTTCATTATGCAAGAAAATAGTTGCTACACACGTTTCATAAAACGTGTAAAAACGTGCATCGAATTAGTGAATAAGGTTGAAATCTCCCCTTTTGGTTTCCATTTTTCATCAGAATCACTCTATACAGAAGGGCAAAATAGGTCAAGAATTCAGCGTATTTAAGCCTATCTGCCCTTCCACTTATTTTGCTTGCCACTTTGCAACAATGGCGTAAAATCAAGGTTTTTTCGTGTTTTCAGGTTGCCACAACATTGCCACTGCAAAATTGGAAATTAATTTGCCTCTAATCGCCATATACTACCGCTGTTTTTGCGCACACTTTCTCCTTCTGTGTTGTGCTGATTTAGCCAACTCATTGCTTTTTTTAAGAGTTGGCCTAATGCGTTCGGCGTCCAATCATCCAACATGTCTTCACTCAGGTATTCTTCGAGCACCGTCAACAATTCGCTGGTGCGCCCTGCCCATTCTCCCTGATCTCCTACCAATGCCACGATTGCGTCAAGGATTGGTTGTTCGTCTTCAGTTGGTTTATAGACTTTCGATTTGCTTTTGGACTTGGCTTTTGGTTCATCATCCTCGTCCGTCTCCACCTCACGAAATTGTTTTAACCAGGCCATGTACGCTTTGATCTCGGCGTCCACTTCATCACGATGTGCCCCGTCTCGCGCGGATAAATCATTGGCTTTGGCAGCCGCCCATTGTTGCGCTGCGCCTTGTTGTTCGGCAATTTCATAAATCGCTGCTTCGCCGTTTGGCAAATACAT
This sequence comes from Bacillota bacterium, assembly GCA_021846145.1. Next base: position 8,518 of record JAJZCJ010000006.1, on the reverse strand, counting down.
AATTGGTGGATCGGATTTTACGGTAAATGAAAATGGTTCTCCATCAATTGACGTGTAGATGGCCACACGTCCTACTGGTAGTCCTTGGAATGTAGGTGCATCAAACGCATTGTTCATCATCTTCGCCATGACACCAGCACTGTCAGGACCGACGGTACACGTCAAAAACGTGCCCATGTTTTCTGTGATTGACTTTCTGAACGTGCTGTCAAATTGTTCAGGGAACTGTGTAATCAAGCCGAGACTTAGCCCGAATTTACGATCTTCTGCGATGACCTTTTCAAGAATTGGTATTTTCACATTATGTGCTTCATCAATCATTAACATGTGCGGTTTTGATATGTCTGCCGGCCTTGTTTTGGCGGTCACGTGATACCTCATTAACAATTGGCCGCCAACCAATCCCATGTTTTTAGGGTCTAGGTTGAGAACATTCACGAGGATAATGTGTCCCTCATCCATCCACTCGCGGATAGTCAACGTCCATCGCGTTTGACCAAAAATTCGGCGCATATTGGGATTGGATAACAACGGGCGTAATCGATTTAATAATGGATCGAGTTCTTTTGGCTTTAATTCATCGCCCGTAGTTTCCCAAAACTCTTCAACTAGCGGATCAATCACATCAATTTCTTCGCGCATTTTTGGATATTGCAACACACTCGTTAACCCTAAAATGGTGTGGCTTTTCCGTTTGTCATACACCAATGTAATGAGCCCGTTTTCCATCAATCGTTCGGTGAAAATGGCGTCCCCGCCAAATGCGGACTTTATCACATCTACTGCGCCACCCGCTACCGCGTTAGGATCTTCATTTTTGTTGTGGTACAACAAATTCAATCCCACTGGGTATTCAGACTCAGGCCGCAAGTCGAGGTAATGCACTTTTTCCCACGGGATATAAATCCCTTGTTGTTCCATATGCAATAACCGATTCAAAATAATCTCTAACGTCGAGCCAGCAGGATCAATGTACGTAAAACCCGGTGCCGTATTGGGGTTATCACCCCACTCATCCAACAATGATTGAATCATTTGAATGGCAGTTGATGACTTCCCTGAACCGTTCTTGCCGCCCATGAAAAAATGGCGTAAAAACTGTTTCGTCGGGATTTTCACTAACCGTTTGGGCTTGGTAGGATGAATCAGCCGCCCAACGGCAATGCCACTTGTCATCTCGTCGTCATCTAACGTTTTTTCGCCCGATTTCATATGAGTGACTAAGCGTTTCATGGTGTCTTTCGTCATGTCTGGCAATGCGATTAACACGGCTAATTCTTCTTCTCGCCACAACGCTTCGGGCTCTCTTTTTTTCCACCGACCATGTTTTTCTTCATTAGATACAGAAGATACAGAAAACCGATGGTGTTGTTTTAATTGCGTGTTCATCTCACTGACAATCGATTGAATGTGATTGGCACGCTTCGCACCCACCGTAATGGTGACGCGAAAATAATTGGTGACTTCATTTAGCAGTGAATCAATTCGCTTGGCTTGATCTTTTTCTTCGACGTTGAGTTCGTGTTTGGCTGGTAGATTTGTTTTCTTTGCGGTTGGCTTCGCACTAACGCCAAAAATCTCTTTCCACGCATCGCCCGCACTCATGGCATTTGTTGATCTACTATTTCCTTGGTCGCTGCCGTGTGCACGTAAGGCTTTTTTGAATTCGTGTTCAGGACGCTGTTCAAAGGCAATATCCAGATACGTTTCATCTTCCAATGCGTCTAAAATTGCGTCTAATTTTCCTTTTGCATTTAACATGCCACCTGTTTCCCCAAGACGGTTAATAAATTTTTCGTCGTAGTACGGCGGCGTCTCTGCCGCTTGTAAATCGGTTTCCGGCAACCGTTGTCGCAATGCTTTACTCAAATTTTCTACCGATCCATGCCCTGCGTAAATGTGGATCTGACTTCGTTCGTCCTTATAGAAGCGAAAATGCACGATACCGGTAATACTCCCGAGCTTTGACGGCAACTTGTCTGCATCGTATTTCTGCCCCGCAAACGGGATGATGCGTACCCATTCGATCATGCCATCTTGCGCAGCAGGTTGTTTGGATTTTCTCGTCATCCAATCAGGCTTTGTTTGGATTTCGCCTGGTTTGAAACGGCTGAAATCAGGTCTCGTTTGCACTTCGGAAACCCGTTGCTTAATCCCATCTGCCAACTTAGAAAGCGTTGTTTTTGACTTTGGTTCGTCGGGTTCAGACTGCGGTTTGAGAAGTAGTGGTGGAGTTTTGGACATAAAAAAGCCCCCTTCGTGAGGGGAGGGGGGAGTGGGATCGATATTTGTCTTGTGAGATCAGTCTAATGCAAACTCAAACTGAATATTGATGCTATAAATATTAATTGGTGTAAATATACCCTATTTGAGTCTCTCCTCCATCTCCCCATACAGTAGGCATATAATATAAACCAGAAGTGTAGGTGGATGGCAATGTAAATGTATAAGTAAAATTTCCACCTGTATCGGTGGTTAATTGTACTGGTGAAGTGCTCTGTGCTATACCCTGCTGATCAACCCAGTCAATATTTGCGGATAATGGCACATTTGCTAGAGATGTTCCATTGTAAGTTACATTTCCTGTTACTGTGCTTGAATCTCCTAAAAAGCAACCACTTGCACTCGGTGTACATGAAAACCCAATGACATTTATCTGAACTGGTTGAGAACCAAATACCCCACCTGTTGCAGTAGTTCCACTTGGTGAAACGAAAGCACTCGAACCACTTATTACTGATTCTGCCCAGCTACCCATAGTTCCGCTTGAGCCAAAAGAAACACCAGCACCCATGCTTATAGTACCACTGGGAAAAGGCTGTGAAACTGGTACTACACCAGACGCACGATTGGTAATAGGGTAAGTATCAAGTAATTGTGAATTATCCAATGCATCTAAATAAATAGTTGTATCCCCGTAATTTGGCGGTGGAGAACTAATATCACTGGATAGCCCACCTACAAATTCATTGATTACATACCCTATAGGAGCGTTATACACTGCTTGAAAGTAATCACCAGCATTAAAGTTATTTGACTGATTCGGCCAAACTGTCGCACCGGCATTAATCCCACCCATTCCACTTTGTAACCATACAGAAGGATCATTCGTTTGATAAGTTGTATTTCCTGTCGTTAATGAAACCGCTTGTTCATACAAATTACTAGTTCCACCCTCGCATTCCGCCTTTACCATGTACCCGCCCAATTGAACAGGTGTATAGGTGGTGCTAAAATTACCGCTAGTATCTGTTGTAGTGTTGACCTGCTGTGACGTTGTGTCTGGAGCCGTAATCGTTAGCGTCACAGGTTCATCTTGAACGGGGGACCCAGACGAAGTTTGCACATTCCCTGAAATTGTGGTTGATCCGTTCACATACGTGTTTGCGATAGTGCCTACAGTGACAACGGGTGTAGAACTGATGGGTACGGTTTCTGTGGCGTTGGCACCATTCGCTGTGACCGAAAACTGACCAATATTAATGGGTGCATAGTAGTCGAGAGCGAATTGCCCTTCGGCATTGGTTTTCAAGTCCAATGTGGTTGTCGACGGGATGCCTGACGTGACCTCGCTTGTAGAAGGTGCTGTAAGTGTAATGGAACCACCATCAATGGTGGACGTTGCCCCGTTCGTAGGATTAACAGTCGCTTCACCGATAGTGCCACCTGATGTTGTCAGTGTAATATCCGCATTAGCAATCGGCGTTCCAGCAAACGCGAGGGTGCCAATAATTTCTTCTTCGTATCCAGAAACGATATTCGCCACCGTAGGCGCGCCACTTACCGTATAAAGTTGCAAATTAGGCATGACACTTTGCATTTGAATGCCAGTGTTTTTCGCAACAGCAGATGATGACATCACAATCGGCTGATTAGGAGTCGGGATTCCCAAATAATTAAACACATTGGAAGCGATGTTTGGTGGCTGATAACTGACGGTGCTCGTCACCATGCCGTTGTTACCGATGGTCAACATGTCGTTAGCAGACGAATGGATCATGCTATTCACAGTAGATGTTGCTGTTGCTTGTGGTGTAGATGAAGTGGACGCAGTTTGCGCCGATACAATTGCCGCCTGTTGGACATATGGTATTTCTACACTTCGCCAAGTAAACGTCGTGATCATTGCGAGAAGTAATCCTATCAAAAACACTTTTGCTGGCATCAATAACCAATCGCCCATTTCAAAGCCCACCTTTCATCGATACGACTTGCCACAACATCAATGCCAAACTCCCTGCCGCAATCGCTGAAGCAAACGGTTTTCGAATGCTCATATGACCGCGCCCAAATTCGATTAGAAATACGATCAGTTGCGCCACTAGAGCCACCATCAGGATATCCGGGATGCCCGACACACCAGTAAAGGTGGCGATCATCGCGAATAGTTTCACGTCTCCCCCGCCGAATTTTCCGATCGACCAGAACAGCCAGCCAATAGCGAACCACATGGCACCGCCGACGAGCGAAATCATCAGGCCGCTCATGATACCTTGAAAGATAACGTGTTCCGCGATACCGAGAACCGCGCCAACGAGAATCAGACTATTTGGAATGATGCCCTTTCGCCAATCCGTGATAGAGGCGATCAGTAGCAGAAGTAGCAACGTGCTCCAAAGAAGTAAGAACAGCATGTCCATGATTGATGATTCCTTTCGGAAGATGAATTTCGTGATAGCCAAACAAGGCCAGCCCCGCCGTGAGAACGACGGCGATGACGGCAACGTGCAGAATGGTTTTGAGTAATTTCCATGCGAGATAGATGATAAGTGCCGCGATGAGAATGGCAGCTATGAACCAGAGCATAAAAAAAGACCCCCTCTACAGTGAGAGGAAGTGGTGGGAAAAAAATCTCAAATTTGCGTCATTGTAAACTGTTTGAACACATAATAAAACACGAAAGCCGACAGCAGTCCAATCAACGGCAATACGATAAAACTCCCCGCCTCAACCAGCGCCCGCATCCGTTTTCCTTCTGCTAACTTGTCATAGTTGATCAGCACTTTCTCCCGATCCTTTGTCGCCATTTGCGCCAAGCGCTCATCGAGCGGCAGATTGGCATAATGGAATCCTTGCACCATCACAATCGCCAACGCGCGCAGACTGGGAAGTTGCAGTTGATCGCTCATCCACTGGATAGCCTCAGCCAACGTATCCGTTGTTTTGGTCCGAGCCATCGCTTGATTCACATAATGCTTGTACTCACCCTCCTCCAGCGCGTCAGCCACTACGGAGAGCATTTCGTCAGCTTTCATCCCTCGCGCATAAAGCTTGGCCAACATGCGTTTGGTGCGCTGCACTTGCAACTCCATATCAAGAATAAACTTCTTACGCTTTTGCCGCGGGTAAAGGATCAGACTCACGGACATGTAGAATCCCATTGCCAACCCTGAAACGTTGAAATTTCCAGATAGTGATCCAAGTATGGTGAAAAAAACAGGAAACAACAGAATCAGTCCATACCACTGCTTGGCGGTCATCTTCACGTGCGAGTAGTGGAGCCATTCGTCGATCTGATGCTCAAACGGTAGCACAATCTGGCGTGGTTGGGAACGAAAGTGATGACGTGACCACCGCCCCTCGAACCGCTCCACTACGCGAGAGAGCCATAAGAAAAACAGTGAGCCACTCGTAACAGCACCAACTACCCAGGTAGTCAACCATTCAAACGTCACTGCACAGCCCCTCCAATCCGCACGAGACGATAGATCCCCACTGACACGGACGCCATCACCACGCCAAAGAAGAACGGCATCATCCCCGTCATTAACGGTACAATAAGATGGAAAAATAGCAGAAGCGCCACCACAAGACCTGCACCGAACGCATAAGCGCCCCAGCGAATAGAAGACGTTTTGGCTAGTACTTTGGTGCGTAACAGATCGCGATCCTCCAATTCTTCCAACACGTCATTCCATGCTTCTCCCGTATCTGCCCCAAATTGGCGCATGGTGAGTGTATAGCGCGCCAGCCAACCATAAACAGGGATTCCTAGCTGTTCGGTGCGGATCAACATCGCTTCTTCGCAGGGAATGCGTAGCGACTCCATGACCGACTTTACCGCTTTGAACTCCCGCAACATCACTTGATCCCGGCTCATGTGCAAGATGTCATCGACTGCCTTCTCCGCTTCTCCCGTGGCAGTGAGTGTTTCAATCCCGATGGGCAGTGCAGATTCCCGCAAGCCTTTTTCAAAACGAACGTGAAAGCGTAACCCGTAGAGCCGAATACCAAGGTCAAACGTAAGCATGCCAATGACGGCGAAAATAACAGCCAATTCCCACGGTTCATGAAACCAAAATGGTAGCATCCCCATCGCGGCGATGGTGGCGAGTGACGAAAAAACTAACTGCACACGGCTAATGTTCCAACCCATCTTGGAGAGCACCTGGCGTTTTTGATCCAAGTATGCGATGACAATATTAGTGCCTTCACGAACGCGGGAAGATAGAAACCATTGCCGCATCCGTTGCCGTTCCAAATATTGAATTGGGATGGACAGTAACATGAGGGCGACTCCGACACCAAAGAGAATGAGCGCATTCATGATGCGAACACCTGCAGAGGCAACCCGGCTAACGACGCTTTCACTTTGATCCGATCCGACAACCCATGAAATACGGTTTCACCCGTCACGATGTCACGTTCAAACACGGTTCGCATCTGGATCTTTCCGTGTTCGAAGCCTGTGAGTTCCGCCACTTCCTGAATTCCCATGTGTTCCCCTTCCCGGCGTAAATAGATCACATGAGAGACGCCACGAGCAACCATATCCAGCACCGTTTCTTCTGGCGGATGATGAGCAGCGGCCATCCCTAATGTCTTGAGACGAAAAATTGCATCTCGCGCCGAGTTGGCGTGAAGCGTCGTGGCAGTTAAAAACAAGCCTACATTGGTTATCCGAAGAAACTCCCACGTCGTATTTTCATCACGAATTTCTCCATTGATCATGACATCGCCGGTCATCCGCAATGTAGCCACCGTGTTTTTAATCATGTTCATAAAATGAAAATCGTCTATCTCCCCTTGGTTCCAAAGCCGCGATGCAATTCCACTAAAGAGCGGCTGCATTTCTGGCGATTCTTCGAGGATAATCAAGTGGAAACGTGCAGGAATATGAGCGGTCATCGCATTGAGCAGCGTGGTCTTACCAGCGCCTTGGTTCCCGGCGATCACATACGACTCGCCCAATGCAGATAACCACTCCAGATACGTCCTCAAGCGCACGTCTTTCACGATTTCATCCAAACGATAGGGATACGTAAAACGGCGAATGGTCAGTAATGGCATACGTCTGGTTAATGCCTTACCGTCTTCCCCCATCACCGATATGCCTGCCGACCCCTGCATAATGTGAAAGCGAGAACCATCAGCGAGGATGGCATTAATCTCTGGGATGTTGCGTGCATAGCGATAGTTCGTCCCAGACAGTTTTTTTTCCATGAAACGATAGACTTCTTCCAGGCTGCCAAACCGTTTCTCATACGTCTTGATCTTTCCACCCTCTGCGTACTCAATGCGAAAATCGCCATAGATCCAAAATGTGGTCACTTTCGGCCGCGAAATTAGCTCGGTCAGTACGCCGTAGCCGTAAATCTCCTTGAGCATCGAATCAATAATCGGTTCTCGCAGTGATTCCGGCACACCAATTTCCCGTGCGGTGGTAGCTAGGTGCAGGTTCATCGCTTGCTCATCAGGCGTGGTCATGAGAAAGTGTTGATCCGCACGATTGGCCTCGGTCAGCCGTTCCTTCCACGTAGAAAAATCCTTCGCATCTGCCGTCGATCGATGGCCGTGGCGCAAGGCATTTGTTTCGTCTGCTTTCCCCCAATCACTTTGTCGCATGCTTCGTCCGTCCTTTCCGTGTGCTACTTTGAGTCGTCTTTATTTTGATTTGTTGGCTGCCTTTTGCCGTTTGTTCATTCACATTCGACGAAACTGGCGGAAGGTTTATCATCCCAGAAGGGGCACCCTGAACCGCTTGATTGACAGGCGGTGTCCCCAACGAATAGGACGCCCCCACATTCCCCATGACCACTTGCGTATTGCCTGCGCTCATCAGCGCCTGCACCGTCGGCCAGGGAGCGCCAATCAACATGGTCAACGTTCCACCGCTCGACGACGCAGGGGGATTGACGCTCACGAAATTCGTCACCGCTTGGCTCACCGCACTCGACACACCGTTAGTGGGATTCGTCACACTCAATACCCACACGTCCGGATACGTCATGTTATTGGCGATGAAATTGACATGTTGACCAGGCTGCACCGTTTGTGACAGCCCGGTATTTTGCACTTGGATTTGTGCAAAGGCATCATTGGGGTGCGTCACGTACAAATTTTGAATCACCTGCGCCATGCTCCCCTGCTGCGCGATCTCAAAGTGTTGCACCTGATCGCCTTGCGGAATCGTCATCGCTGTCACCCTACCGACCAAATTCCCGGTGACTACATCTGCATCCAACGATGTTGTCGAGATTTGTTTGGTGGTCACATCGTTCGCGCCGATGGTAGATCG
>JAJZCJ010000214.1 GCA_021846145.1 Bacillota bacterium | reverse complement strand
CGATCTCGGATACTGGATCGCAGAAACGCCAAGATCATGGGGGTAACCCTTGGTGCCGGTTGTGAAGCGAATGAACTTAGTCAGTCATTCGTCACCGTTAACGGCCAGATTTCAGCTTAGGAATCCGTGGTTCCAAAAGCGGAGAGCGAACAATAAGTAGAAAATGAGCCTGAGTGAGTTTAGGTAAGTTTTCTGTAACGGGAGATGGAATGACAAAGGAAGCAGTTACGGAATTATACGAGATTATTCCGATGGGTCACTAAAAATGGTAAAATGATAGCGTGTACTTGTTTATCGAATTTGTCATAGGGAACGCGAAATGTATCAACACTTGTCGCGATATCTTAATGAATGGGTGACACGATCACATATAGTGACAGGGGGTTCTTGATGCAACGGCAAGCAGATAACACAGTCAGCAGAGGAAAATCAGGAACCTATGTATTACTAACACTCACTGCGATTTTTTGGGGCAGTGCATTTGTATTTTCAAAAGTAGCCGAAAATTCTGCTCCCCCTGTGGTCGCTGCTTTTTTTCGATTTGGTCTCGGTGCGATCGTGGGCGTGGTGATGATTCTTATTCAAAAGGCGCGTAACCCTAATTTTGTCGCCACCCCAAAAACAGCTTGGCGGGACACCGTTATTTTGGGTCTGGTGGGTGTGACAGGCTACAATTTTTTCTTTTTTGGCGGATTGGTCTTATCGCAAGCCTCTGATGGAAGCATGATCATTCCCACACTGAGTCCTGCGATTACTATCATTTTGGCAGGGCTATTTTTAAAAGAACGATTTAGGAGAAATCAGACGATTGGGCTTTTTATTACGCTAATTGGCGCGATGATCTTTTTTTCGGCCATTGTGTTTTTGCGCACCCCTAGTGGCATGCACCGAATGATCGGGGACGGGATGTTCCTAGCGTCTGCCGTATTGTGGGCGATTAATACCTTGCTAAGCAAGCGAATCACCAGTCGGGTAGATCCGTTCTTGGTGATGACGTATGCGATGGTGTTTGGGTCTATGGTGCTTGGTGCGATTGCGTTTCCACAATTGATTCATCTGAACTGGTCGAGTTTAAGCTGGAAATTTTGGGCAAACGAAGGGTATCTTGCTCTCTTTTCTAGTGTGCTTGCCAATTGGTTTTATTATCTGGGTGTTCATCGGATTGGGCCATCGCGCGCTTCTGTTTTTATGTATTTTGTGCCAGTATCCGCGCTGATTATCGCCGGATTCGTGCTTGGTGAAACCTTGACGATGACGCAGCTTGTGGGGGCTGCATTGATGATGGTAGGGGTTTGGCAAATCAATCGGAAAGGCCGTTCCAAAGTCGTTGAAGCGGAAAATAGCATGTCTATCGACTGATTCATTTGTTCTTATTTCCATTCGAGAAACTCTAGTCTATTGCCAAATGGATCATTCGCGTAAAAACGTTTTGCTCCTGGGAGTAATTCATCGTTGGTAACGGAAATCCCATAACTTATGAGTCGTTCCATGAGTATAGGTAATTCTTTGACATGGATTGCGGGATGAGCCTTCTTGGCGGCAACGAAGTAGGGATCAACGCCAATGTGGATCTGGTGAACTCCGCACTGAAACCAAACCCCTCCCCGTTTACGCAGCTCTTCGGGCTTCGTGATTTCTTTCATGCCAAGAATGACGCCGAAGAAGTGTCTCGCTTCCGATTCGCATCCTGTCGGCGCAGCAAGTTGCACGTGATCCAACCCAGAAATCCAGAAATTTTGTAGTGGCGGCGTGGACTTCACTATTCCTTTTTGACAAAATGCCAACCATTGATCCGTGGAAAACGATATCACGCGACCGTGTTCGACATGGATGGCAAATCGTTCTTTGAACGTGGTATCCGCTGTGAGCAGATGTTGCTCCACCGCGTGTTGCTGTTCTTGTGAATCTGCGGTACGTGCCACCCAATCGGGAAAAGCGAGCTCTTTTGACCATTGTTTCTCACGATCCACAGTCAGACCAGCGTTCGTCAACCACATTCTCCAAATGCTTACAGGAACGTTTTGGACGTGGCTCAGATCGCGCATTTGCTCAACTTCGTTAAGAAAGTGAGCGGCTTTTTCGTCTTCTGGAGCTACATTGTCCGTAAGTGCAAAGCGGCCACCGCGCTTGAGTACGCGGGCCACCTCCTGAACAAATCGCTCCGGGTGTGGAAAGTGATGTGGCGCAATTCGGCATGTGACCAGTTCAAATGACTCATCTGCAAATGGCAATTTCTCCGCATCCCCAACGACGTAGAGGAGGTTGTCAAGACCTAATTTGCGGGCGTGCGACTGTGCTGCGTCCAGCATTGGCCGTGTCAGGTCAAGCGCAATGACTTGTCGTACCTGGGGCGACAGGGCGTTGGCCATGTGGCCGCCACCGGTTGCGATATCAAGAGCCAGATCGTTTGACGCGGGTTCGAGCCAGGAAACGATCTCATCCAAATCAGTTCCCTTGGCGTGCCCCGCGCTAGTTACATAAGAAGTAGCGTGGCTTCCAAACTGCTCTTGTACGGCCTGCTTTTTCAATTCGTCTCTTTGGTTCATGGTGATCACCCTTTCTGTATCTTGACTTTACAGCAGGAATTATCCGCCGTGTGCACGAAATTTAGTCAGATGTGATGCATAATTTCGATCGCAGGAGGCCATTGACTTGAAACTAGATCAGCTCGAATCGTTTTTGGTTGTGGTTCGATACGGTTCGCTGCGCAGTGCAGCCGAAGCGTTATTTGTCGCGCAATCGACACTGACGCACAGGATACGGCAATTGGAGAATGATCTTGGCACCGAACTGTTTACCCGCCATTCCGGTGGTGTCGTTCTGACTGCAGTGGGAGAGCGTTTTGTATCCACCGCCACCTCTATTGTTGAGCAGATGCAGGAGTTCTCACGTCAGGTGCAACAGGCTCCCCCCCTCCGAATTGTTGCGGGCAAGGCGTTCGCTTCGTATGAACTGCCGCGGCTCATCAGCGGATATCGCAAGGTACGCAAGGCATTTCGCTGTTACGTGCGATCTTTACTATTTCCCGAGTCGATCCATGCGCTGTTGTCCGGAGTTGCGGACGTAGCGTTCATAGGCCACGAAATGGCGCATCCGGGTATCCTGCATGTGGATCTTGGTGTGGATCGGGTGCTTCTCATTACTCATCCTCATCACCCATGGGCGAAGAATTTTCCAGGGTTTGATCACTGGGGGAATCAGGAGTTGATCGCTTTTGGCGATTCGGATGCTCCATTTCGCCTTCGCGTGGAAAGTTTTTTGGCCCGCGCTGGGGTGCGTGTCCATACGACCATGGAACTCGACAGTATCAGTGCTGTAAAGCAGATGGTGATGCAAGATTTAGGCGTTGCTTTTTTGCCTGAGCGGACGGTGCACGAGGAGATTTTCAGCAAGCGCTTGACTGCGCAGGATGTGGCCGATGGCAAGTTGACGCGCCCGTCATTGTTGGCCGTTCACCGCGCACGGCAGGATGATCTTGCTTTGACGGAGTTCATCGAGTGGGTGCGCGGGCACTATTGAGCCATTGATGTTCCAGTGTGAAATGCATATTTATGGAAGACTGTTTTTTTTGATTCATACCGTGGGAAAGGTGTATAATTCCTAAAAATTACATTCATGTGTTTTGGGGCGGTGACTGTGCGTTGGCTGACAAACAAAAAATCTTAAGTGAGGTTCGGTTGACCCCTTTGCTCATCACGGCGATGGTTGGCATCGACCTGTGGTTCATTCGGGCACCAGCGGGGGTCAGCGTGCAGGCGTGGCATTTGTTGGCGATTTTCGTAGCTACGATTCTTGGCTTTATCTTGAAACCGCTGCCGATGGGTTCTGTGGCCATCTTTGGAATTGCCGTCACCATGGTCACCAATACGCTCAGTGTCAAAGAAGCATTAAGCGGGTTTGGCAACACCGTCATTTGGCTGATTGTCATTGCCTTCTTCATTTCCCGTGGGTTTATCAAAACCGGCTTAGGCGAGAGAATTGCCTACCAATTTGTGAAGAAATTTGGAACAAAAACGCTCGGACTGTCTTATTCCCTGCTTGTCAGCGATTTGATTTTGTCCCCCGCCATACCCAGCAACACAGCGCGTGCAGGGGGGATTATTTTACCGATTATTCGCTCGTTGTCAGCCGCGTTTGGCTCTAGTCCTGAGGATGGCACAGAGCGAAAAATTGGCGCATTTTTGATCAAAGTCGGGTTTCAAGGAGACCTCATCACCTCGGCCATGTTCATGACTGCGATGGCGGCTAACCCCTTGAGTGCAAAGCTGGCAAAAGATGTAGCAGGTGTGAATATCACTTGGGCTGGTTGGGCGATTGCCGCCGCGGTGCCTGGTTTGGTGAGTTTACTGGTGGTTCCTTATCTGCTTTATAAAATGTATCCGCCTGAAATTAAAGAAACGCCTGACGCGTTTGCGTTAGCCAATGAAAAACTGAAGGCCATGGGTGCACTCAAACGTTCAGAAATCTACATGCTACTCGTGTTTGTCATCGTACTTATTTTGTGGATTTTTGGCACCCGTTGGAACATTGATCCGACGACGACCGCTTTTATCGGTTTGGCGGTGCTGCTGTTGTCGCAAGTGTTGACATGGGATGATGTGAAAAAAGAACAAGGTGCTTGGGATACCTTGACGTGGTTTGCGGCTGTGGTGATGATGGCTACGTATCTTGATAAGCTAGGTTTGATCGCTTGGTTTGGCCAATTGATCAAGCATTCTGTCAGCGGCATGCCTTGGGTGTTATCGTCGATCATTTTATTGCTGATATACTTCTATAGCCATTACTTTTTTGCGAGCAGTACGGCACATATTAGTGCTATGTTTGCCGCATTTTTGGTGGTGATGGTGGCAGCTGGAGCGCCGCCTATGATCGCGGCCTTGCTGCTCGCTTTCTTTAGTAATCTATTTGCCGCTACCACCCATTATGGCGCAGGGACATCGCCAGTATTTTTCGGTACCGGTTATGTGCCACAGGCGAAATGGTGGACGCTGGGGTTTGTTATTTCCATCGTGAATATTATCATTTGGTTAGTGGTGGGCAGTTTATGGTGGAAAATTCTCGGTCTGTGGTAGGTGTCGTGAATGTACCGGTCGTATGCGTATGACGGTGTCAGTGACCATGAATATAATAAGAGAGTACACGATTGACGATTTACTCAACATGGCTACTCTAGAAAGAGGGATCGAATGATGGACAATAAGCCGGGTGTGATAAATGCAGGAATGAGTACTATACAAATCTTAAAAATCGCCACGGGCATCTTGTTTCTGGCGGGTTCCCTACTTGTCATCATTACAGCGGTGGCTGATAAATAATCGGAATATGAGGAGGATGGTGACATGATTGCGTTGCGGGGGCATCATCTACTATGCCTGATTGGTTATCGTGGCATGGGGTATTCTCCAGAATTTGCTGAGAATATGACCCGTGTTCATCAAAGCCTGCGGCAAACACCGGACACGGAAATAATGCTGGTGGCGGGTCCTGATGATTTGTGCCAAAAATTCCCCGATAATCAAACCTATCATTGTGAAGATGTGAACATTGATCAGCG
>JAJZCJ010000213.1 GCA_021846145.1 Bacillota bacterium | reverse complement strand
AGCAGACTCCTCCACTGTCACCGTCAATCCCAGTGCTTCAAGTTTCCGAATGGATTGTTTGATCACGGCATATTTCCGACGTTCGTCATAATGGTTCGCGCCAAGTTCTTGGTACACGTCTTTTCGTTTCAATAGGTGATAGATGATCGTGAGAATACTATGTGCCACTGCAATCGCCGCCCGGTTACTTCCCCGTCTTCCTGCAATTCGATGGTACTGCGAGGACAAATAGGTTTCTTTTGTTCGTGCCGCCGCCCTTGCCGCTTCAACCAAAGCTGACCGTAGTTTTTGGTTCCCTTTTCGAGTTTTCCCCGACTTTCGTTTTCCCGCACTCTCGTTGTTTCCTGGAGCTAACCCCGCCCATGAACATAAATGGGCTGCCGACGGAAATTGATCCATGTTGACCCCTATCTCTGCCAACACCTGTTCCGCGATCCGTCTGCCGACACCCGGGATCGTGTCCAGTCGCTCCAGGTCTTCCTCAAAAGGGCGCATCCGCCCCTTGACCTCCTCGTCCAAACGAGCGATCTCTTCCTCCAGGTAATCGATGTGCCGCAATTGGGTGGCCAACATCTTGCGTTGATGCGTTCCCATTAGCCCGTGCAGCGCTTTGACCAACGACTCCTTTTTCGTCTTGAGTCGTCCTTTTGCCAACGATGCTAAGGCTTCTGGACTTTCCTCGCCACGAATCATCTCTTCCAACATCGCTCGTCCTGATACGCCAAGTGTGTTGCTGGCCACCGCAGATAACTTAATGTTCGCGCCCTCCAGCACTTTTTGTACACGGTTCAGTTCCCGTGATCGTTCTTCAATCAAGCTACGGCGATACCGAATCAGTTCCCGTAATTCCCGCTGTTCCCGCGCAGGAATGTAACTGCCCTGCAGTAGTCCATGTCGCAACAGATCCGCGATCCATTCTGCATCTTTTACATCCGTCTTACGTCCTGGTACATTGTGCATATGCTTGGCGTTGACGACCAAAATCTCGACATCCTGGAGTTCCAGCAAGTTGTAAATGGGTTTCCAAAACGAAGCTGTACTCTCCATCGCCACATGGGTACAACCAAGCTGTACAATCCATTCTGCCATGACCAGTAGACTGTCGGTCATCGTATCGAAGGTGCGGATTTCCTTGCCTTCGGGCGTAATCGCACAGGCCACGACGGCCTTTTTGTGTACGTCGAGTCCACAACAGCGTTCATGCACGATATTCATACACAAGCATCCTCACGGCTGGTAAGATTGAGGCTGGTGCAACGACCACCCCGATCATTCTATCCCGCGTGCTTCCCGAAAAGGGAGCGACATGCAGTGGTGCACCTGGTCGATGAAGTCAGTCTATCTCACGGGCTCTAAGCACCAAGGACTTTCGACCTACCTCGCCAGCCACACTTCTGTATTCGAGAAAGCCCCATTTTCATCCTGCTGATGGTGGCGTAGCCGCGCCATGGGGGTCTATCTCTTAATTCACGCCTTAACACTTTACCAGTCATATTTTTAGGCAATTCTTCCACAAAAACATAACGTTCCGGTTGCTTGTATTTGGCTAGATACTCTTTGCAATACTCGCGAATGGCCTGTTCAGACAGGTGGTCATTCTTGCGCACAATAACTGCCACTACCACCTCGCCATATTCCGTGTCAGGCGCACCAATGACCGCAACCTCGACAATCCCATCCATGCGAAACAATACTTCTTCCACTTCGCGTGGATAGACATTGTATCCGCCGACTAAAATCATATCCTTTTTACGATCGACAATATAAAAATAACCATCCTCATCCATTTTAGCAAGATCGCCAGTGTGCAACCAGCCACTGCGCAACGCCGCTGCTGTCTCTTGCGGACGATGTAGATAGCCTTTCATCACATTGGGACCACGTACCACGAGTTCCCCCACTTCACCCACAGGCACTTCTTGATCGTTTTCATCAAAAATCTTCTGTTCCACCAGTGGTACACTCACGCCGATCGACCCGACTTTACGAGGGCGGCCATCCACCGGAGTAAACGCAGTGACTGGGGATGCCTCAGACAACCCATAACCTTCAAGAATTTGCACATTAAATCGCTGTTCAAAAGCTTCCATCACAGCGCCAGGCATCGCTGCCCCGCCAGATAAACAATATCGAAGACTATGCAAATCATACGGTGTATCCCCCGCTGCTTGCATCATAAAATTGTACATGGTAGGTACGCCGGCAAATATGGTTGCTTGTTTTTCCTGAATGACAGATAACACCTCTAACGGACTAAAACGAGGCAAAATAATCATTTGCGCCCCTTTGTACACTGAGGTATTCAAACACACAGTAAGGCTAAATACGTGAAAAATTGGCAGCACGGTGACCACGCGATCCTGATCCGAATAGCCTAGATGCTCACCTGCTGTATAGGCATTGGAGCTGAGATTTACATGGGTCAGCATTGCCCCTTTGGGTGTGCCTGTAGTTCCTGATGTGTAGAGGATGACGGCGGTGTCTTCTACACTTAGCTCGGGCTGATAGGAAACGTTTTCAATCGATTCGTGATGAATGAAATCCTCGAACATCAAGATGCCTGGGGGAACCTTTTCTGCTCCCACTGCAATTAGTGTTAGCCCAGGCAGCATGGCGTTCAGTGCGCCTGCCATTTCCACAAACTGAGCCGGTGCCACTACCGCTTTTACCCCACTATCCTTTAACATGAATAATAACTCATTCGGGGTATACAAAGGATTCATCGGAGCACAGAAAAGGCCCAGACGCAATGCGCCATGATAAGACAGCAAGAATGCATCCGAATTTGGCAAGATAATCGCTAATCCATCACCATGACGCAAACCAATTTCAAATAAAGCACCACTAACATTAGAAACTAAGCGATCGAACTGTGCATATGTCACTTCGCGTCCAGAAAATGTGTAGGCCACCGCGTCTGGCAATGCTGATGCCGTGTTTTTGAGATTTACATCCAAGTGATCAAAATCCAACACAACAGCCGTTGCAAGAGACCTATAAAACCTTGATAGTTTCCGCTCTCTTCCCAATTCATCGCACCCGATTTCGCCTTAGCTACTTTCGTTTGTATGACGCTCCAAGGGCTTCAATTCCCGACCAACGAATCGGTACATATGCACGTTGTCGTTTAGGCTGACAGTTCGTGCATTCCATATTGCATGAGATTAACTGCCGCGTTTAGGTCTCTGTCCATCACGTTTCCACACTCTGTACATCGGTAGACTCGATCCGATAACTTTAAGTCTACTTTTTTGTATTCGCAGTCTGAACAGAGTTTCGATGATGGATAGAACCTATCGGCAACGATCAACTTCACACCGTACCAATTGCATTTGTACTCAAGTTGTCGTCTGACTTCCGCAAGTCGATTGTCTTGAATCGCTTTGGCTAGTCGATGGTTCTTGAGCATCCCATTTACATTCAAATCTTCAATGACAATAAATTCTGGTTTGGCTTTCACCAGTTTACTTGTCATTTGATGAATGTAATTGGTGTGTTGGTCACGAATTTTTTTGTTTACTGAGCGTACCGCCTGTTCAAGTTTTCGTAAGCCGCGAGACTTCTTACAACGGTTTTCCACCCCCTTTGCATAGTGACGGCTCGCGCGCCGTTGAAGTCGCTTTTTGCGCTTCTCAAGTTTTTTCATCTTGCGCGTTTTGTTGATATTCTTGAACACTTGACCATCTGAGACAATCGCCAAGTCCTTAACGCCAAGATCAATCCCGATAGGTGGCGTTGTTTCTGCGGCATCCGTGCATTCGACATCCATCGCGATGCTGATATACCATCGACCGTTGTCATAGGTGATGCGCGGATTCTGATAGGACTCGCCTATCGGTATTCGACCGTCTTCTTTCAATCGAACATTCCCAATTTTCTCAAGTTGCACGTGTGTTTCCGAAACTTTTAGCTTCAGCGGATCGTGATAAAAACTTGGCTTCGTCTTGTGTTTTGGCTTGAATGTTGGGAACTCTGCATGTCCTTTGAAAAAGTTTTTTAAAGCGATAGAACAATCTTTAATGGCTTGTTTCGTGATGTTATTGCTGTACTGATATAGCCATGAAAACTCATCAGTTTGCTTGAGTTGTGTTAGTTGTTTTCGTAACGCTCCATCAAACAAGAATTGCTTCGTTTGCGCATAGTGTTCTTTTTCTTGACCCAATGCCCAGTTGTACGCCCATCGCGCCGTCCCTGCGGATTGATACAATAGTGAACGTTGCTTGTTATTTGGCACGAGTTCGACTTTGAAGGTTTTAATCATCAGAAGCCAACTCCTTAATCATTTTTCGTGCCTTATTTGCTCGCTTGCCTTGTAGCCTACACGAAAAAACAGTAACAATCTGAATTAAATCTTCGACAAGTTCCTGCTCTTCTGTTTTTTCAGTGCTGTCGATGACTTCTATTTCCGTTCCGTGTAATGTCGCTACATATTCTAATAGCTCAAGTCCAAAACGGAGTAAACGATCTTTGTAAAGCACCACCACCTTGGAAACTTCGTTACGCTCAATACGACGAATTAGGTCTTGTAATCCCTTCTTTGCGTAATTGATGCCGCTTCCGATGTCCGAAACAATCTCAAAGGGATTTCCCTGAGCCGTGAGATAGGTCTTTACACTTTCGATCTGACGTTCCAAGTCATCCTTTTGCTTTGCACTGGACACTCGACAATACCCAATGACGATTCGCGGTACTTGCCGAATGCCGAGCACTTGATGCAATTGCTCATCAGAATAGTAACGATAGCCATTCATCCCTTTGTGGTGTGGGGTTAAAACACCTCGTTTTTCCCAATTTCGTAATGTCTGAGGCGCTTTGTGAGCCATCTGTGCGAATTCATGTATCGTGTAGTATTTTATCACTCATTGTGAAAATGTGGCTCACGTTTCTCGATGAAGGCCTCGACGCCTTCTTGACTATCTTTGGTCTGAAATACTTCGTCAAATAGCTTTGCTTCCACCTGTACAGCTTCTTCAAGCGGCAAGTGAATGCCATCAACAATTGCTTTTTTAATTTTTGCAAGTGCAGGTAAGCTTCTGGAGGCAATGTGTGTGGCCATTGTAATCGCGTCATCAAGCGCCTTACCAGGCTCAGCCAATGCGTTCACTAATCCGATTCGATAAGCCTCCCCGGCCGTAATCGGCTGACCAGTAAACATTAGTTCTTTTGCTTTTGCTTCACCAATCAATCGCGGCAATCGCTGAGTGCCACCTGCACCTGGGAATATACCTAAATTAATCTCAGGGAATCCGAGTTGGGCACGCTGATCACACACGCGCATATCACATGCGAGTGCCAGTTCCAGCCCCCCGCCTAGTGTAAAGCCATTAAGCGCGGCAATCGTAGGTTTCGGAAAAAAATCGATCGTATTCATTAGCTCATGAAATCCTTGTGCCATTTGCAAAGCGAGACCAGGTTGACCTAAGGCGTCAGGAAATTCCTTAATATTGGCACCCGCCATAAACGCGCGATCCCCTTGACCAGTTAACACAATGACCACCACAGCAGAATCATTCTCCAGTGATCGATACACGTGAAGCAATTCATTTGCAACGGATTGGCTCAACACGTTCATCGGTGGATTATCTATTGAGA
>JAJZCJ010000212.1 GCA_021846145.1 Bacillota bacterium | reverse complement strand
TTGTAACTTTCGCTTTGCATCAGGAAACGACTTCCAAACAACCAAACCTGCCACCAGGTTTAAGAATCCTGCCAAAAAAAACGGCCAACCGACCATGGAGATTCCCAACACCCCGCCAAGGATCGGACCGATGCCCGCACCGACATTCGAACTCCAGTACCGAATGGAAAAAACGGTGCCGAGGTTTTCTGCGCTTACCACATCTGTCAAAGCCGCTTGTGCCGCTGGGTCAAACACGCTAAAGGTCAACCCGTTGAGCGCGCTCAAAACGAAAAACGCTGGCACAGACTGTGCCAGCGCAAATCCGGTCAACGAGATTGCGCTGATCCACATTGCAGAGACCATCACGATTTTTCGACCAAAGCGATCGGCGATCGTTCCGGCGAAAAAACCGGAACCGGCGGCGGTGACCGCTTGCACCCCAATGACGAGGCCAATGATGCCTGGCGAAGCGTGAGTATGTGCGGACATATAGAGTGCGAGGAAAGGTACGACCATGTATCGGGTGATCCGGAAAAGCGTATTGACTACGATAACCCACCATATGACCGGAGAAAGGCTTTTAATTGCGAGTCCTTCATGGCCGGTTCCAAGGAAGGATTCTTTTTCGCGATGCTTTATTTCCAACGTTGATTCCTCACCCCGCATCATCATCTAAAACTATTCTACGTCGTCCGGTTCCCGTGCGCTGGATTGATTTTGCCTTACTACGGGTACGACTACCAAGGTACTATCCGCTCACCATGCCATTCTTTATTGCTGTAGCCAAACCTCTTGGATTTTCCCATGCCATTGAGTGACCCGCAAATCTCACTACTTCGATGTGTAAGCCGTGATCCTTCAGTACCTGCATTTCGGGATCCGGTAATGAATTTTCACCAAAGATGAATGTCTTTGGGCACTTCAACGAATACAGGATGCCTCGTGATGAAGGGGTCTGTCCCTCAACTGCTGACCTTGAAATCCGGTAAAGAGCCACAGGAGAAGTGACGGAAAAACTAGCAGCCCACATCTCATTCGATGCACGCTGATTTTGCCATAGGATCTCTTGAAATCCATCGCTGAGGAATTTCTCTTCTGTATACGTTCCAATCGCCAGACTCGTTGAGCCTCTACCACTGCGATCTAAATTAGCCTCACTGAGAATAATGTTACTGATACGGTCTCTACAACGATCTGCCAAGGAAAGCGCCACTGCTCCACCAAGACTATGACCAAAGATAGCGAACTGATGTAACTCCAGTTGAGAGACAAAATCCAAAAGATAATCAGCGTGGTCATGTACCGTGTATCCGAAGTCGTTTGGCTTATCACTAAAACCCGATCCCAATAAATCGATGAGGATACGCCGATACCCGGATAACTCTTTTTGGGCTGCAACCTGGGGGTAATCGAACGAGCCCGCACACCCGAGTCCATGAATAAAAAGTATTGGAGTATCTTCTCCAGGAAAATCGTGATATCGCATACGGTACTTTGAATCCTTCAATACAAACTCTTGCATTTTTACACCTCGCAAATTTCAAGACCAAGCATTGAATTGCTATTGTTGAATTTTTATTCAGTAATTATTACGCGACATAGTTTGATTTGCGCCCATATGTTAAAAAAGGGTGCCCATTCTAATCGATTCACTGTGCGACAATTTTATATATTACCCACGTAAATCTGTTGAATGGATGCTTAAAAATCTTTCAGACCTAACTTCCTGGCACGCCATTCGAGTTCGTCCACTAAATCACAATATTGCTAGGAGCCGATGAAGATAAATCTGAGTTATTAAAAAGCTCTATGCGCCCTAAATAAATATCTCATTACACAGCGCCTCATGGCGCACTGCAGTAAACGACCCGAATGCGACAGAATCAGGGTTTATGCGAAACGAATACATATACATTTTTGAAAAAAAGGGCGAACTCAAAATGACACAATTGGAAGCCTAAAACTTGTTATAAACGTCACCTCTGTTTCCGATTGAAATTACTAGGATCATCAGCTTTAAATCCCCTACGCGGAGCCTGAGCATAGTGTCCGTGCCCTTCACTGAATTTGGAATTGTTCCCCTTACCGTTAGTATACACCGCATAGCGAGTGCAATAAAGTTAGTGGTCGTCGGGGACTTCTGTCGCTATCGGTCAGAGAGTTCAGTAATACTACCGTGCCTTATGCAATTAGCGCCCCCTTTTGCTCAATAGGTTTTTTTATCATTGTAACGGGTAAACATCACCGTTACGTATTTGCAAGCAGTCTAAAATCTTTGCGCTTGCTGACTATTTTTCAAAGGCAAGTCATTGTAGAATGTTCTTACAGTGACAAAGGAGTGTGTGCCTATGTTTGCCACCCTGATTTCCTTTCAGTTTAAATTACTACTGTAAACAGGGAGCACTTAATGAATTCGCCCCCGTTTGCAAGATATGGGGGTAACCGTGTTGAATAACAAATCTCTTTTTTCTGGGCAATTGGTTCGTTTGTGTGCGCCTCGTTCTGACGATGCGGCAATGTTGGCATTATGGAGTGAAGATGCGGAATATCTAAGGAACATGGATACTGACTTCGCCATGCCAGGTACAGTTGAATCATTCGAGAAATCGAACGATAAAATCCCAAACAGTTTGGAGTTTCGTTTGCGAACGTTCGAAAACGATACGCTTATTGGATTTGTTGCTCTGTTTAGTATCGAATGGAATAATCAATGTGGGAAAATGGCAATTGGTATTGGTGATCCAAACTTTCGAGGCAAAGGCTACGGCACTGATGCGTTGAGACTGATCTTAAGGTATGGGTTCTGCGAACTGAACTTACATCGAATTGGGCTGGATGTCATCAGTTACAACACAAGCGCGATCCATGCTTACCAGAAAGTTGGGTTCCAAGTAGAAGGCACAATGCGGCAATCTGTGCTAAGAGACGGTCAGAAGTATGATCGCATTCTGATGAGTATCCTACGAAACGAATATCAGCAATAACGGACACAAGGAGCCTGGATATTGGGCTCCTTGTGTCATTGGCTTTCAGCAACATTCTTTGCGAAAAGAGCTTTATTTATGAAAGTATCCAGTATCAAATGGAATCAGAAAAAATATTCTGTACTCATCCAAAATCCGCTAAGGTAACAATAGTATCTTCCCAGTGCTAGTTCGGCACTGTAACAATCGGTGAGCCTCAGCTCCTTCAACTAGCGGAAATAAAGTAGGCTTCGAAATCATTAGTCTCCCTTTTCGTATAAGTTCAAAGAGATCATTAGACCGGCGAATCCTTTCTGAGCGCGACGTGAGAATATTCCACAAATCACCACCCGCCAAGGTTTTTGAGTTTTTCATCAATATTCGCGGATCTATATATTCAGGGTTTCCACCAGCCATTCCAAAAAATACAACTGTTCCACCAATTTTAGTTGCGTCAAGACTTTTTCTCAAGGTCGTACCGACAGAATCATATACAACATCAGCCCCACCACTCTGTTTCGTTAAATTGCGAACCTGTATATTCCAATCATCCGTATACAGTAGAACGTGATCAGCACCTTGAGCCAACGCTACCTGTCTTTTCTCCTCTGACGAAGTAAGTCCGATAACCTTAGCACCTCCCAACTTAGAAAACTGAATTAGAAGTTGCCCGACCCCTCCTGCAGAAGCGTGAATGACAACATTTTGCCCTTCACAAACAAAAAAACTATCTTGGGTTAGATATTGTGCCGTCAAGCCTTGAAGAAGAATAGTAGTTGCAATTTTAAATGTTATGTCCGATGGAAGTGGAATTGCACGTTCATAAGGAACACTCACTAATTCGGCGTTTGCAAACGGCACATCAGTAAAGGCTACTCTATCTCCTGGGTTTATATCTTTGATCTGGGAGCCAACCGATTCGACCACACCCGCTCCCTCATACCCCAGTATATACGGAGGCACACCTTCAATATGATAATTACCATTACGCCTATATATATCAGCAAAATTCAACCCTATTGCCTTTGTACGTACAATAATATCAGTAGGATGAAGTTGGGGATCAGGAACATCAAGATATTCCAAAACCTCTGGTCCTCCAAATGACTTAAAACAAAGTGCTTTCAAAATATTCACACTCCTTTATTATTTTACGATCTGCCATATAGGAGATTTGCCCTAGTTAACTGAGTAAGGAATTTCCGACGTAAAAGGGCATACGTGTTTATATTTGCATGTTTCACAAATGGATTGGAACTCATCCAAATCGCTGAACGCACCCGTGCGTCTAATCCATTCTCTCTTGAAAAGTAGTAACAACTCGCTGTCCGCTGGCAGCGAGTTGTTACTACTTTTATATAAATCAATTGCATCAATTGTGAATGATGCGATCAAAATGTGGTTGATGCCACAAGCGCGCCAATGAACGCGAGTATCGCGACTGACACCGCCAAAAACACCAGGACACGTAGAGGTAAAACACGGCGAACCATCAGCATGGAAGGCAAACTGATTACTGGCAGACTGAACATGAGCGCTGCAGCCGGGCCATACCCCAATCCGAACGACATGAGTGTCTGGACGATGGGCACTTCCCCTGCAGTTGGAATCACAAAGAGCGTCCCTGAAATTGCAAAAAAAAGCATCACAGGAATGCTATTTGCCCACTCGATAGGAATCGCGGGGAAAAGCCATGCGCGAATTGCGCCAAGAATCAAGACACTGAAAATGTAAACAGGAAGAATCCCAATCAGCAGTTTTCCTACTGACTTCAACCAGCGAATCAATAGATTCCTATGTGTCTCTTCCAGTTCAATTTCCAGCTGATTTAATATTTTTGCCACATCATCCGTATTTTCATTGGAGAATCGATTCGCAACATGACTCACACCAAATACTAGTATAATCCCCAGTACGATTCGCAACAACGTAAATTTCCAGGAAAGCACAAAGGCCATGAAGACCAGGACAGCTGGATTCAGCGCTGTATTTCCAAGCCAAAACGCAGTCGCCGCACCGACTGACGATGAATTTCTACGAAGCCCCACTACCAGTGGAGCAGCGCAGCAAGTTCACATCATGCCTGGTAACGATGAAACACCTGCGATGAATGTGCTTGTATAACGATTCGAACCAAGCAGGCGCACCAGCCAGTCCCGAGGCACCAGTATTTGTACCAGTGAGCCGAGAAGGACAGAGACAATTAACGCTTTGTAGATAGCATTGAAGTATTTCATGCTATAATCCCAGGCCGCATGCCAGAAAGGAGTTTCTGATACCGCACTGGTACCGGATATGATCGAACTGCCAATCGAGTGTTTTGCAGCAGCAACGAACGCCTTATGGTAATAAGGATTCCACTTGGCCCAAAAGAGTCCAATAACGGCAATTGCCAAAAAAATAATTACACCCAGCCATTTAGTTACTTGTCTTTTGCGATCTACCAACGGTTTTGTTGAACTGATAGCTGTAGACACACAATTCCTCCTATTCATGATGTACAATGAATATAATTCATAACATTATAACGAAGCTACTAACAATTCACAAGACATGTTCATAGTGAGCCTTTTTCGCTGTCCTTAATTTTGTGGATACCGAGACATCACAAAGGCCCTACAAAGACCCTTTTGGGGCGCATTTGTGCCTCAGTCGGACGTGTTTACTTTGCCCCTGCTCAAACACGGCTG
>JAJZCJ010000211.1 GCA_021846145.1 Bacillota bacterium | reverse complement strand
ATTCTCACTTGGATGGCTAGATCTCGTATCAGAAATCGCAATTTCTCCGACTCCAATTACTTTATTAATCAGTACAATGTCTGATCTTGGCGTGCCTGTCACCGTGCGCGTGGGCACTTGATAAGCCCCGCAGTAGATGTAAGTCGAAACGCCTTCGAACTCCAACGCCTCCGCTTTTGCTAATAGCTCCCTAGTGGTGCGCGTCACGCCATCTGTTCCTAACACGCCTACGACGGTCGTTACGCCAGCCGTCGTAATATGACTAAGTGAAATTTCCGAAGTGCGATAATGAAACCCACCTTCCCCGCCGCCTCCAGCCATATGCACATGTTGATCCAACAAGCCAGGAAACATGTATAAACCGGAGGCGTCCACTTCGTCAATTTCGATACCTGTACCATGTAGAGACAGATTTTTTCCCACAGCGATGATTTGTTGCCCACCTATTAATACATCCATTTTTCCGCGTGGTTTAGGCGAATATAGGTTGGCGTTGCGTATTAACGTTAAGTGTGACATATGAGCGCCCCCTAATCACTTTGATGTTTCCCAACTGGTGACGTATTCATCTAACGCATGGTGCAATTCCTGTCCAATTCTTTCATACGCTTGATCGTTCAAATTTGCCAAAGACACCCGAATCGACCAAGTGGGGCCATGAAATCCGCCGCCGTTTAAAAGCACAATGGAAGAAAGTTCTGCTAATCGAAAAAGGATGTCCAGTGGTTCATAATTGGCCTTTAAATAGCGCGCAAAATCGCCTCCATAATGATTGGTTGCCCACTCCATCAAATCAAACTCCGTATAATAGTCTGCATCATGTTCCAACTGTGGAATTGGCAACTCTAGACCTTCGTATAACAGCACCATTCGACGTCGACAAATAGTTTTTGTTAATTCTTGATACTGATTATCCTGATCAAGCAACGCAAATGCGGCAAACATCGCCATTTGCACCTGCTGAGGCGTAGATAACCCCGCTGTGTGGTTCATTGCCACTTGCCGACTGTCTGCTACTAGTCTGTCCATAAATCGCAGTTCTACAGGGTGCTGTGATAAAGAAGCATAGCGCGAATTGAGCGCTTCTATTTGATCACGCGGCAACTGTCGCAACCGCTCATCAAACACGTTGCGTTGATGAATCGCCACCACTCCTAACCGCCATCCAGTCACACCAAAATACTTGGAGAAGGAATAGACGCCGATCGTATTAAACGGCAAATCAGCAAGTAATGAATGAAAATGATCCACGAAGGTCCCATACACATCATCTGAAATGATCATTAATTGCGGGTTGTTGTTCTTCACAATGTCAATTAGCACTTGTACCGAATCAGGTGCCATCGCCACAGACGGTGGATTACTTGGATTCACTAAAAATAACGCTTTGATGCTAGGATCTTCTAACTTTTTCAATTCATCAAGCGGATACTGCCACGTGTGTGCCCCTTTTTCATCCACTCCAGTTGCCCTTATCTCCACCACTGTAAAATGATAACGATCCAATTGTGGGATTTCGAAATAGGGAGGAAAAATAGGTACCATAATTGCCACCTTGTCCCCACGGGACAATAACTGGTTCGCGAGCAGTGAGTCAAATATATAACACATACCTGCAGTGGCACCTTCTACAGCAAATAAGTCAAACTCATCAGCCAGCCCTTGTCCCTCAAACAACGCCTTTTGCAAAAATTCGCGAACAACCTTTTCAACATACTCGAGCATTCGATCTGGTGTCGGATAGTTGTCGCCAATGATCCCATCCACCAACTCAAATACCCATGAATCAGCGTCAAATCCCAGTACATTCGCGCCATAATCCACTACCCGTTTGAGCAATTCTATCCCTGGCAGAGATCTATTATGAACAATAAAGGTGGCGATCCGGTCAGCAATACCTTGCTTTTCAGGTTGCCCGGCAAGATCACCTTGATTCCAAACTCTACGGCTTTCCGATACAGCAAATTGACCCAATGTAAAAAATGCTTCCCTTGGAGTGGCCGCTAGCCAATTTGGATTGCCACGCCCTGCATTAAGCATCGCCTTAGCACTTTTTTTTTCCTGTTCTTGTGCTAAACTAATCAATTTATTCTTAAACTCAAATGGACTGATTTGCTCATACGCACGCTCTGTATCCAATGATATTCCCTTAAATTGCACCACTTTCATCATCCGTTCTGCTCCAAATGGTGGGAAAAGGGTTGGCCTACCTTATACAGGTGGGACCAACCCTATTGCGGGTGCGAATACAACATGTGTCTACGGCGATACTAACGAATCCCAAACCCCGTCAAAAATGTTAGTTTGAATGGCGGGCTAAGTGCGGAACATTCGCGCGATGGTACTGTAGCCAAGGGATGGTGACAAGTTTTACATTGTCAAATAACTCGTCCCTCTCCTTGACAATCGCCTCATAATGAGGATTGTCAAGGGTGGCACCACGAAACGTAAATGCTTCGTTATGGTTCATCGTATGCTGATTGGCCATGCTGATCCCTCCCCTTGTCTTGGTTTCCCCCATTTCGCTACAGATGATACGGATTTAGACGAACTTGCGGAGTTCTTCCGTGGTGTCATGAACATGTGTAACAGTAGCAGATAATTCTTCAAGCTGTGCCGCCTGTTCCTCACTGGCTGCCATCCCATCTTGTACTGCTAGCTGAATGTGTTCAATCTCGTCCGTAATCTCGTTCACCTTACTATTAACTTGCTTAGATGAATCTCTCACCATTTGCGAAAGACGACGAATTTCATCAGCAACCACACCAAAGCCCCGCCCGAGATCCCCCGCTCGCGCCGCTTCAATTGCTGCATTTAACCCAAGCAAATTAGTTTGTGCCGCGACTTCAGACACTAATGTATTGATCTGTACCAGCGCTTTTGCATTGTCATTCAATTGATTGACGGCAGAAGCAATCGCGTCTACATTTTGGGCAAATGATGTCCCTGCATCCGCCAGATCATGAGCTAATGTATCTAAAATACCCACTTGATCAGTTAACCCAACTAACCCATTCCCTAATTCTTCACTATGAGACACTTTCATCACGACAGAAAGAATCCCCTTAAATTCACCTTGTACAAAGATCGGTTCTGCACTAGCATGATAAGGAAATCCAAATAATTCTGGGTTACCATCCTGTTGAATCAGTCGCCGTTCTTTCCATGCCTTCGCCGACAGCATGCCCGAAAATTGGGGCTGGCTCATTTCACTCCCTACGTCGATTGGAAAAGGAAAATGAGCCACTTTTTTGATATGCGTTACTCTCCCAGATTCATTAGTTAACGCAATCAATGAATCTGGCGATGATACATTAACAATCGTATGAAATAGCCAGTCAGCATCATATCCTCCTGCGCTACTCACTACTTGATGATCATTGACAACCCCGTATTTTTTTACATCTACGCCAGCAATATGACCCATTAACCAATTCTGTAAAAATTTAAACGTCTCGATACCAACGCCTGACTCTCCGCTCTTGAGCTTATCCCGAATTTCCAGCGCCTGACGAATCAGCTCTTTATGAATTTGCTTATGTTCTTCCAGATTTTCTACACCTGTTTTTTTCATAAATGCTTCTTCATCTGCAAAATGATTGGCACCATATTTTAATAAATCTTCAAGCACCATTAAAATTTCTGATGCTTCCCCTTTTCGTTTGAAGATAGCGTACATCCGGTTAATCAGGTTGACAAGTTGTTGATGTTCCTTATCCATTTCAGGAATTCCCGTTAAAAATTTTCCTGACAAATCTAAATATTTTTCTTCCGCAGCCATCAGCGTGCCATCTCCTCTATTATGTTTATCACCCTGCATGATGTGATCGACAAATCGCTAGCAAATCTTGACCAAATTTCTCCAGTTTCATTTCACCGATACCTTTGACACCAAGCAATGCCTCACGATCCAACGGACAAATCGACGCCAGTTCATGCAACGTGCGATCTGAGAAAATCACATAAGGAGGTATTTTTTCTCGCAAGGAAATTGCCTTGCGCCAAGCGCGAAGTTGTTCAAACAACGTGCTGTCCACTTGATCCGCTAAAGCTTTTTGTGGAATTTTTATCATCACTTTGGATTGTTGTTTAAGAATCGGAACAGCAGTGGAATGAAGTTGAACCACCGGATATTTACCTTCGGTTAGCTTCAGATAACCATCTGCAATTAATGTGTGAATAAGCCCCATAATTTCCTTCTCGGGTTTCTTGCTCATGACGCCATAAGTGGGTAACTGATGAAGATCAAGTGCGAGAATACGTTTGTCGTGCGACCCTTTTAAAATGCCTGCAATCATTTTTACACCAAATCGCTCTTTCACACGCACCACGCAAGAAAAAATTTGCTGGGCTGGGATCGTTACATCTTGAACGTCAAAAGCTTGGTTGCAATTGCCGCAGTTTGCACAGCTTTCCGCTGCATTTTCGCCAAAATAGCGCAGCATATGAGCACGCAAGCACTTGGTCGTGCGGCAATAATCTATCATCCCCTGCAACTTTCTGTATTCTACAGATTGTCGGATATTGGAAGATTGCTCGATCAAAAATTTTTGAGTTTGCACATCTTGAGGACTAAAAAGCAAGATACATTCCCCTTTGTCCCCATCTCTCCCTGCACGACCCGCCTCCTGATAATATGATTCTAAGTTTTTTGGCATATTATAGTGAATCACGAATCGTATATTAGATTTGTCTATACCCATTCCAAACGCATTGGTGGCTACCATTATTCGCGTTTCATCATATAAAAATTGTTCTTGGTGATTGCTTCGTTCAGCATCACTTAATCCTGCATGATACCGACCGACTGCAATCCGCTTTTTTTTTAAGAATTCATATAACCCGTCTACTTCTTTGCGCGTCGCAGCATAAATGATACCCGCTTGTTGGGGGTGATCGGCTAAATACTGCCATACAAAATCCTTTTTCACTTGACCGGAAATGACAGAAAACGTCAAATTCGCTCGATCAAACCCCGTAACCACCACATTGGGAACTCTCATTTCGAGAATTTGAATAATATCCTCCATCACCTCAGGCGTGGCTGTCGCTGTTAGTGCGCTGATAATAGGGCGATGATCAAATTTTTGTAAAAGTGGTGCAATGGCGCGATAGCTAGGTCGAAAATCATGACCCCATTGAGACAGACAATGCGCCTCATCAATTGCCACATGAGCAGGCTGCAGGCGATTCAACCAAGCAAGAAACGCCGTTGAGTCTAAGCGCTCTGGCGAAACATACAGCAAGCGATAGTGGCCTTGCTCCACTTGCCGCATACGTGCCTTGAGCTCCGCTGACGTC
Source organism: Bacillota bacterium (assembly GCA_021846145.1). The sequence goes on along the minus strand of JAJZCJ010000211.1, from coordinate 364 downwards.
AATGTGCTATTGATGTACGTAGCCGCTATCCCCACATTATCCAATGCATCCACTTGATCTTTCATCAGTGAGATTAACGGCGATATCACCAACGTCAGATGCGAAAAAATCAGGGCAGGTATTTGATAACAGATGGATTTACCCCCACCGGTAGGCATAATACCCACGGTGTCTCGACCTGCCAACACGCTGCGAACAATTTCATCCTGCCCCGATCGAAACGTTTCATAACCATAGTATTTACTTAAAATCTCCTGTGCCATTTGAAATCGATCATCTACTGCAGGCATCAACCAAAGCTCCCCTATTGCAAATCACGATCAGCCATACCTCTATGTTAACAAACTAGCAAGCTTGGGTAAAT
>JAJZCJ010000210.1 GCA_021846145.1 Bacillota bacterium | reverse complement strand
CATTATTGTCGGCATGATCACTTATTTTGTGTATGAGAATCATCGCAATACCATGTACCATTCTTATATTCAGGCTGCTCAAGATGCATTGAATAACAACAATTATCGGCTCGCCATTACAGATTACAACCATGCGTTAACGTACAACAACACACCAGATATGCAAGCACAATTAAGCAATGCCAAAAATCTGCTTACGCAGCATGAATCTTATTTGGCGGGTGTGGCGGCGATGACGGCTGCCAATTACCAAAAGGCTGCCTCTATTTTAATTAATGATGGCCAAAAACTTTTCAATGATATTGCTATTTTAACAGGAGATTCGAACACGATTGCTAATTTGGAAAATAATATAACGAGTAACGATGCGTTTGGAAGCCAGGCGTTGAATGATGATGTAGCCACGATGTCTACGGATGCCAACGCTATTTCCAATGATGTGAGCGCATTTCAGAGTGAGATCAGCACCTTTAATACTGATGCGCAGTACGTAAATGATAGTGAAATTAATGGTATTATTGACAAAGTAAACACAGCTTTGAGCGCACTGGAAAATGATTATTCTGACATGTCCAACATTACAAGTGACGATCTTAGCAGCATCCAGAACCAAGAAGTAGATGGTGCAAGCGCATACTACAACACGCCAGTGATCAACCAAAGCAGTACAACACAATGGAATTCGGACATAACGAACTCAACCAATGAGTTCAACATGATGACGAACGCCATGTCGCAACTGAAGGCACATGCGAATTTTCACACAGGCTTAAGTGGTCAGGCGTAATACAGCGTCATCGCAACGAACAACACGTTATCTTTTAGGAGATGATTCGGCATGGGGTATGGCAATTATGGTGGTTCCTACGGTTATTACGGTGGCCCGTACGGGGGTATGTTTGCATTTTTAGGAAGTATTATGTGGCTGATTATTATTTTGATCATTGCAAGTTATGTGCTTACTGCACTGGCTTACTGGAAAATGGGCAAAAAGGCAGGTGTTAAATGGTCATGGGTGGCGTGGATTCCCGGTGGCGCGACATTTGTTGTTGCGAAGATGGCCAATTGGAATACTTGGGCGTTGTGGCCGATTATCACGCTGGCGGGCATTCTGATTGCGTGGGTACCAGTGCTTAATTTGGTATACATCGCCGCACCAATTTTTATTCTGGTGCAAGCGGGGCAGGTATTGGAGAGCTTTCACTACAGTTATGCGTGGCTGATTCTAAGTTTGGTGCCATTGGTGGGGACGATTATTTATCTTGTCGTGTTGTTGCGAATCGCGTTGCGCCCGGAAGTGCAATTTGACGCGCCAAGAGCGCGGACGGTATTCGGTAGTCCGGTAGTTCGGTAGATTAAATTCATCTTTCGCAGAATGAAATTTGCTGATCGTACTTATTCGATGTTGCCACGCGAGCAAAATATACCGAGAAAACACGGTTGATCAACATGTCGTACAAACAATCATCAGCCTTCATCGGCTTGTCTAGCGGGATGAAGTGTGATTTATGCTAAATAAATCCACGCTTTTTTATTAAGCTACATGTACATCAAAAAAAAACTCAAAAAATAATAGATTATTAAATTATACCCGGATAAAATTGACTTTATAATTTTATCCGGGTATAATTTTCTGGGATTAATGATGGATGAGGATGAGGAGGATGATGATGAGCGATTTTTTGAATATCGATTGCACAGCTTTTCAGGAGAGTCGTTGCGTTGCATTGGGAGCCCTTGAACACGTCGTATTAAAGGTGAAAGGCATGATAGATCAGGGCGAAAATTCACCCATATTGATTTTCAAAGATACGACTAGTGAACAAATAGAAGTGGATTTTCGCGGAACGGCTTCTGACGTTCTCAAAAGATTGGCAGATCACCCCGATGCACATGATGCAATTTTACCTTTGGTAAGTGAAAAACCCGTTGGTGTTGGACGCCCCAAGCTCGGTGTCGTAGCAGGGGAGATTACACTTTTGCCGCGGCATTGGGAATGGCTAAAAAGTCAGCCTGGTGGTGCGTCAGTCACAATCCGAAAGCTAGTGGATGAAGCGCGTCGGGATAATGTCAAAAAAGATGATGTACGCAAAGCGCAAGAAACCACCTATCGTTTTATGGCGGTCATGGCTGGGAATCGCGATTATTATGAGGAAGCGTTAAGAGCCCTTTATGCTCGAGATGCACAGCGCTTTCATCAACTCATCGACAGTTGGCCAGCAGATATTCGCAACCATATCAATAAATTAGCAGTAGGTGTGTTTAACGAAATCATCGCATTAAAATGAATAATGATGTAGCCACGATGTCTACGGATGCCAACGTTATTTCCATTGATGTGAGCATATTTCAGAGTGAGATCAGCACCTTTAATACGAAAGCACAGTACGTAAACGATAGTAAGATTAATGGTATTATTGGCAAAGTGAACATAGCTTTGAGCGCGTTGGAAAATGATTATTCTGATACGGTGGGGAGGACTGGCAGTTTCAAGTTGCTACAAGAAAGTGATGATAACTGTGTTTTTGAGAGAAATTCAGTTTGCTGACTGGTCAGCAGTGGCTCACCAGTACCCGTTTCAGTTAGCTGCGTTCCAGGGATTATCACGACTTTCGTTCAATGGCCCCGTGACGTTTTTTGTCGGGGAAAATGGGTCGGGAAAATCCACGCTCTTGGAGGCCATCGCCAAATGCGCGGGATTTAATCCTGAGGGGGGCGGCCGTAACAATGTGTTTTCGACTGCACAGACGGAGTCGAAACTCGATACTTATCTTCGCTTGTCATGGCTTCCAAAAGTAACGAAAGGTTTCTTTTTGCGAGCGGAGAGTTTTTTTAACTTTGCCAGTTATGTGGATGAAGTGGCACAGGAAGATGCTAGAATTTATCAGGCATATGGCGGAAAATCCTTGCATGAGCAGTCGCATGGGGAATCGTTTCTGTCACTATTCACCACTCGATTTCAGGGGAGAGAAAACGCCATCTATCTGCTAGACGAACCAGAGGCTGCCCTGTCTCCTGCCAGGCAATTGGCTCTTCTTCGAATTCTGTGGGAACATGAGCAACAGGGACGGTCGCAATTTATCATCGCCACCCATTCTCCGATACTGCTTGGTTATCCGAAGTCGCAAATCTACAATTTTGATACGAGGCCAGTGTCGCCGATTCGTTATGAGCAGACGGACCACTACATTATCACCAAGCAATTTTTGATGAATAAAGAAGGCATGTTAAAGGAACTTTTTGACGACTCTTGAACAAGCATGATAGAGGGGAGACGTTACAACCTTGCTTTTCATCAGCATCGCAGCTTGGCTGCTTGTTGCCCATCCTTCCCACCATGTTGCTTCTTTGCCCGCCACACAACCATTTGCCATAGATTATGGTTGGATTCCACAACAACGAAAGTATTTGGTTTCCTATACAAAAAAATTGCAACGTTATCGTGTGGTAGTGCTGGGGAGTGGGGATGAAAATCTGAAAAATGGGGAAGTGCCTTCGATACGCTATTTGCAAAAGGCGTTACCGACCACCAAATGGTACGGTTATATATCGATTGGCGTCATATATGGTGAACCTGACTATTCCTATGCTGCCATCAAGAAACGGATACACGAATGGAAGGCACTTCGCGTCCAAGGGATTTTACTGGATTGTGCAGGACCTTCTTACGGCACGAGTGATGCGAGACGGTTATGGGCGATGAATGCTGTTCATCAGGCAGGAATGCACGTATTGATGAATGCTTTTACTGTTTCGGCACTCTTTGCCTTGCACCCGCATAAAGGCGATGCCTGGTTGGCGGAAAACTGGGTTATCAGTGACGGCAAACCAACGGGTAATCAAGGTCAAGATTGGTCGGTCATCCCCAAGATGAAACAAAAAGGATGGCAAGTCTGGGCCACGGTGACGGGAGCTAACTTTCCCACCAACCCTGCGAATATCAAGAAATGGGCGTTAGACACCATCACGAAAATTCACCCTGCCATGCTCTCTGTATCGGGTCCCAATTATGCTAGTGTGAGCAATCGGTTAGTGCCAGCACAGCAGTTGGGATTAAGTGAGAACGGATGAGGAACGTACTTATTGATCCAAAATTGGCAGTCTCCGAATGGCACACGAAAGACTAGGCACCCTACTTCAATTATCGACAAAATGACATTCTGCACACGGTCTGCCCTGAAAATGCTGATACAAAGGGTGACCCGACGAGTGCACGGAAGGTCACCTTCATGATGGATGATGTAACCGTCAATCCGTGTCGTGATGAGTCGCTTCGTGTTGCCAATGGTTGTTATTAGATATCGGCACCAGTTCACCGATGTCACCGAGAGCTGTGAAATAGGCGATATATTTCTGTCCGCAAACACTGCAATAGTAAACTTCGTACTCGCTGCTGAACTCGATTTGTTCAATCTGCCCGTGGTGGCCACAATGTGGACACAACATGCTACATCACTCCCCATCCATGTGTTTGAAGTGCCTACACCCACATTATACGACTTCGTATTACTACTTGGAATATCACCTGTGCCAAAATGTATAAGTGTCATACAATCGAAGATGCGGATAAAGGTGGCGTTTGGTTGTGGGTTATTATGTATAAATTTTATTAGTCAGAAGATTGACAATACTAAAATATTTAACTACTATTATCTAAATGCTGATTGTCGACAGTCGACAATCATGAGGAGGGGAAGGTATCTATCAAAATAACCATATGATTTTGCGCGCTGAACCCTTGGCTGAGCAAGTTTACAGACAATTGAAAGAGCGGATTCTTAATGGTTCTTTTCAGTCTGGTGAACGCATCGTGGAAAGTCGTCTGGCCATGGAGTTGCAAGTGAGCCGAAGTCCCGTTCGCGAAGCAATTCGCATGTTAGTGGCGGAGCAACTTTTGCATGTCAAAAAGGGATACATTCATGTTTTTGAACCTTCCATCGAAGACTTCAAGCAAATTTATGAATTACGAATGGCCATCGAGACTGCGGCAGCGGAACTAGCAGCTCCTTATTTTGATGAAAAGTCGAGAATTTGGATGGAAACAAATCTGACCGCGACTCGCCAAGCGGTGGATAACCGGAATATCCATGAACTCGTAGACTTAAATACGGCTTTTCATTCGTTTATTTTAGAATTATGTGGGAACCACAGATTTAAGAAAATCATGAACGAAGTATCGGAGTGGATTCGTTATTACTGGCCAATCGTACTCCGCATGAATTCGCTGCAAACTGACATTTACGAGGAACATTACGTGATTTATCAAGCATTTGATCACAATGATGGTAGACTAGCGGCAGAGAAAATGAAAGAGCACATTGGCCATGACCTTAAGGTCATCAATGATCATTTTATTGGAAAATAATTAAATATTGGGGGTCAAATGCGTGAAAATGAAATCCCTTTCCATGATTTTGTCGGGGGTTACTACGCTATCGATGCTTTCTCTTTCGGTAGGTGTGAGTGTTGCCGCTCATCGTACTGCATTGCCATCAACCATGACGCTAAACATCGGACTAAGTTCGGATCCACCCAAACTTGACCCTGCGTTATCAAGCGCGCTCGTGGATCGCCAGGTCATGGTCAATCTCTATCACAGGCAAAGAGAGTACCCCTACCTCCTAAGCAAAGCGAAGGTGGGGGATGAATCGCCAAAACGGCTGAAAACAAGCCTTTTTCCGAGTAACAACAGTGTTACGATAAGTGAAAGAGG
>JAJZCJ010000209.1 GCA_021846145.1 Bacillota bacterium | reverse complement strand
CCTTCATGCCCTCTTCATCGCTCATTTGCGGCAATGAATACAGTCGCTCGCGTTCTTGAATGACCGACCATAATTCCTCATGCCCCATTAGCACGGTGTCTAGCACTTTATAATCATCAAATTTGTAATGATCTTGGCGCAATACACCGACGCGTACACCAGGTAACACGGTGACACTGCCTGAACTGGCCTCGAAATCGCCCACCAAAATCTTCATAAATGTAGACTTGCCTGCGCCATTTGCGCCAATCAACCCATACCGGTTGCCTGAGTCAAAGCTCAAATTGACATCTTCAAATAAAATTCGGCTGCCAAACGACACCGAAATATCCTTTACACGAATCATTCACAAATTCTCCTTTTCGCCTAGTGACCATCTTACCAATATACCACGAATGTTTAATAATGCGAGGGGAAATTGCGCGTTGCTGACCATAAGCAAGTCGTGATATAGTGAATAAGCATTCTGAAAATGCCACTAGGGGAGCAATTTGCTGAGACACCGGACATTGTCCATGAACCCTTAGCACCTGATCTGGGTAATACCAGCGTAGGAAAGTGGCGAAGATGTGTTGTCACGTTCAATACATCACTCCCTTAGTGGCCTTCTGATAAGGAGGCTACACCAGTGCTATTTTCCTCGCAATTACGTGCCGAAGCTGCCCCCATTTTTCAAGCCGTTTATGCCCATTCTTTTGTTCGTGGCATCGCGATGCAAAATATCACACCAACCCCCCTCATTAATTACGTCAAGCAAGACATTCAGTACTTGGATACCTATGCCAGAGTGTATGGTCTGGCCATCGCGAAATCCCCAACCCATTCCTTGATGCAACTTTTTCACCGTCGCATCGATCTTGTTTTGCACGGCGAACTGACAGCGCACATGAATTTTTGCAAGGTGGCACAAGTAGATTACGAGGCATTGCGATGTGAAAATCAGATGGCTCCATCAGCCCATCATTACGCAAGTCACATGCTCAGTACGGCTCACATGGGGCAACTGGGAGACATCATCGCTGTGGTTCTGCCTTGTCATTGGATCTATGTGGACATCGCAACAGCGTTGCAAGAAGAACTAAACCCCTCACGCGACCATTTGTTTTACGACTGGATCTCCTTTTATTCAAACGAGCGAATGATAGCAGGTCTTGATGAATTGGTTGAGGTTCTTGATCAGGTCGCGCTTACAGCGAGTACTGATGAACGTCATCGTATGAGAGAAGCGTTTTTGACCAGTTGCCAAATGGAATACAAGTTTTTTGACATGGCCTTCACGTTGGAAGAGTGGCCTGTAAAGGTGGAAACAAATCATGTACATGCATGATCAGCACGTCGCGCGGGCGTTAACGATCGCCGGTTCTGATTCCGGTGGTGGCGCAGGGATTCAGGCGGATCTTAAGACCATGCAGCAGTTTCAGGTGTACGGCACGTCGGTGATGACCGCCATCACTGCGCAAAACACGCTGGGTGTTCAGGGCATAATGGAAGTTGATCCGGCATTCGTCAGCCTACAATTGCAATCCGTGATGGCGGATATCGGCGCAGATGCCATGAAGACGGGCATGCTCTCGTCCGCCGTGATCATTGGTGAAGTGGCTGATTTTCTGGCTCGCGTGACCATGCCTCATGTGGTCGTAGACCCAGTCATGATTGCAAAAGGTGGGGCACCTTTATTGCGCGCAGATGCGATTTTCGCCATGAAGGCAAGGTTATTGCCGCTTGCCACCATTGTTACGCCCAACATTCCAGAGGCGGAGACGCTTTGTGGGTTTTCCCTTGATTCGTGGGATGCCTGCCGTAAGGCCGCATTCTTGATCGCGGACATGGGGCCTGATTTTGTCATCATCAAAGGTGGACACATGACACATGACACCCAAGAATGGGCCACCGATCTAATTTATCGAAAAAACGCTGGATTCACTTATCTTACCACGCCCCGCATCTTGACCAAGAAAAGCCACGGTACGGGATGTACGTATTCCGCGGCCATTACAGCCATGCTAGCGCGCGGCGCAACACCGCTACAAGCCATCACAACGGCCAAAACGTACGTCTACGCTGCGCTAGTTGGCGCAAAGGCCTGGGATGTGGGATCTGGCCATGGTCCGATAGACCATAGTGTCACGGTGGCGCATGCCCCTATTTTGTCTGAAAATCAACGTTACGCATTTATCAATAACGAATGGATTCCTTGGGAGGATGAGATGAAATGATCAGTCAATGGTTAAATGAGGTTCGCAATGCTCGTCCGCTAGTGCACAATATGACCAACTTGGTGGTCAATAATATCGTCGCCAATGCCCTGTTAGCCCTCGGTGCTTCCCCAGTCATGGCTTATGCCGATGAAGAAGTGGCCGATATGGCCAAGATGGCAGGCGCGCTCGCACTGAACATGGGAACGCTCAATCCTGCCCTTGTCTCTGCCATGTACATTGCCGGAATCAGTGCCAACCAGGCTTCCGTGCCGATCATTTTCGATCCAGTCGGTGTGGGGGCAACGCCTTATCGCACCCGGACGGCAAACGAACTGGTGGCGCAATTGAATCCCACCGTACTGCGCGGCAATGCGGGGGAAATTGGACTCATGGTAGGCAGCGGGGGTCAAGTGATCGGTGTTGATTCGCAAGGGGCGACCGATCGCCTTCCGATTGTGATGAAACAATACGCCAAAGACCATCAGATGGTCGTGGCAGCAACGGGAGCAGACGACTTTGTCACGGATGGCAAAACGATCTGGCGCTTGCAAAATGGTCACCCTTGGCTTGCCACCATCACCGGTTCCGGGTGTTCGCTGACAGGTATTCTGGGCGCGTTTATGGGAGTGGTGGCGGATAAAGACAACTTGGCGGAATGTGCGCAAGCCGTGATCGCGGGAATTACCTGTGTCAACGTTGCCGCAGAGCGAGCTGCCATCTCCGCCCAAGGTCCAGGGACTTTTCAGGCGGCATGGTTGGATGCGTTGTATCAATTGACCGCACAAGAAGTGGACGAGCAAGCGCAAGTCGTGGTGATGGAGGGAGAGGTATGATGCGATCATCCACTACGAACGATCATCTGCGCGCTGCGTTAACTTTGTATGTTGTGACCGATGAGCGACGGGATCATGATGAACTTTTGGACATTTTGCGACAAGCGTTGCAGGGAGGCGTTACGGCCATTCAGTTGCGCCGAAAAAATGAGGACGGTGCCGCGTTGGTCGACCTTGGTAGGCGCATCAGGCTGCTGACGCAGGAGTTTGGTGCGGCCTATTTTGTCAATGATCGGGTGGATATCGCCCTGCTCACAGACGCTGATGGCGTGCATGTCGGCCAATCGGATATTGCGTGCCCGGATGTGCGAACACTTCTGGGTCCTCATCGTTGGATCGGTGTGTCCGCTTGCTCCGTTCAGGAAGCCGTGCAAGCACAACAAAACGGTGCCGATTATCTTGGCGTGGGATCGATGATGTTCACCCCGACCAAACCTGATGCTGATTTGAGCAGCATCGATGAGTTGCGAAAGATCGTCAACACTGTCCGTATCCCCGTCGTGACGATTGGTGGGATGACATCAGTTACCGCACCCCAGATGATGGCTGCAGGTGCATGTGGGGTGGCGGTGGTGTCTTCTGTGATGCAAGCTGCGAACCCCCAGCTTGCGGCAAGTGAGATGATGAATGCGCTAAAGAGGTGACATCGTAGATCTGCTTACAGTGCAGTCCCGCATACCAAACCGCAACATTCCGTCAACAATTCGTTTACATTTCATCAATCAATCCTTTACCTTGCATCGATACCATGATGGAAGGGATTTTTGTTGAGGGGCTGAAATGGTGCGATTGTCAACGCGTGTGGATCATCTGATCGCGGTTGGGCGAACGACGCTCACAGGTTGGGCATTTGTTTTTCCCGCCAGTCTGTTGCTCGGCGTTTTTGGGATTGGATCTGTCGGATACGTGGGGTACTTAAGTCTGCTCAAATGGAATCTCATCAATCCAGTGCCTCAATTTGTAGGGTTCCTCAACTATGCGCAACTTTTTGCGGACAGCAATTTTTGGGCTGCCGTCTGGCGCACGCTCTTCTATCTGGTGGGAACGACCGCGATTATTATGCCCTTGAGCCTAGCGCTCGCCCTTTTGTTACGAGATCGGTTGCACGCGAATCGGATTTTTCGCAGTTTGTTTTTCTTACCCTATGTGGTTCCGACTGTTGCCAGCGCCATCGCGTGGTCGTGGCTTTTTGAGGCACATCACGGCTTGGTGAATATGTTCTTGCGCATGTTTCACCTTCCCCCACAACCATGGCTCAGCAGTCCAAGCGAAGCGTTGCTCGTCATCATGTTGCTGTACATATGGCAATTCACGGGGTATTTTGTGATCCTGTATCTCAATGGGTTGCAATCGGTGCCTCAACATCTGTACGAGTCAGCCGCTATTGACGGCGCGGGAGGATGGCAAAAATTCTGGCATATTACGTTGCCTATGATTACCCCCACTACTTTTTTCATACTCACTATGTCTATCATTTTCTCCTTTCTGTCCTTTGATCAAGTGTATGTGCTTACGGAAGGGGGTCCCGCGCAAAGTACTACCACCATCATTTACTATCTTTTTCAAGAAGGGTTCCAGTTTTTCGATATCGGTCGCGCAGGAGCCACCGCGATGGTGTTATTCGCCTTCTTGTTACTGGTGACGTTTTTACAATTTAAGGGGGAGAGCAGATGGGTACATCATCAGATGTAATTCTTGAAGCGACCCTAGAACAAGGGCGTGAGGCAAAACGCACCAATAAGCGTTATAACTTGCCTGTCATCTTGAAATGGATCGTATTGAGCATATTTGGCGTGTTGTTTGCCATTCCATTTTGGTGGATGATCGATACCGCATTGTTGTCGAACCAGCATGTCTTTGATTATCCGCCGGATCTCTGGCCACGCGTGCCAGAATGGTCCAATTTTCTGAAGGCATTGCAACAAACCAATTTTCTTCGCTACATTTTCAATTCCATCGCCGTTTCAACCGGAATTGTCAGCGGCCAATTGATTACCGCATCATTGGCGGCCTACGCCATCGCTCGCATCCCATTTCGTGGGAAAAAAGTAGCTTATGGACTGATTTTGTCCACGCTGATGATTCCTGCACAAATCACGTTCATTCCCATGTTTCTGATGATGAAACAGGTGAACTGGATCGATTCCTATCAAGCCTTGATTGTCCCCTTTATCGGTTCTGCGTTTGCCACATTTTGGCTGATTCAGGCATTTCGCCAAGTGCCGCAAATCATCCTTGACGCCGCACAGATTGACGGTGCGAGTCATTTCTGGATTCTCTGGCGCATCGTTCTGCCGTTGAGCAAATCAGCACTCCTATCCGTCGCATTTTTGAATTTTGTTTTCCACTACAACGACCTATTCTGGCCGCTGATTGTCACGCAGTCTGACGCCATGCGCACTGTGCCTGTCGGCCTGTCTTATCTGGTTGCCAATGACGGCAGTGGAACCGCATGGAACGTACTCATGGCAAGTTCCATCTTAGCCACTATTCCGGCACTCCTGCTGTTTGTGGCTGGTCAGCGATTTTTGGTTCAATCAGTGGCACACAATGGCATGAAAGATTGAAAGTTAACGATAAAATGGAGGGATTATGTTGAAAAAATTTAATCAAAAACACCCAATGGCGTTACTTGCGATTGCTACCACACTGGGATCACTTTTCATGACAGCCAGTTCATTGCCATATGCCAACGCGGCGACAAAACACACTGCCGCCAATCCGATACAAG
>JAJZCJ010000208.1 GCA_021846145.1 Bacillota bacterium | reverse complement strand
ACCCCTTGGGATCCCACGATTTTATGGAAGTTGATCAACTGCCAGACCCATTGTTCAGTCTGATTTTCCTTCAATAGGTTGTGGATAAAATCCCATGCAGTTGTATTTTGAACATTTTTACCTTGCAGTCGAATTGCAGACAATTGCTGATAGGCAGGTTTTTTTTGTGTTTTTGCCATTGATCCCAATTGCTTGAGAATATCGCCACGGTTCGAAGCGGCACGAAGAATTTGGCGCATCCGTCCCAGCACGCTTCGATTTTGTAACCCAGTTGCGTTTGTCGCCAAATGATCCACTAATTGACTCAGGGATTCGTATACCTTTCTTTCAAGCAAGCGTATCGCCAAGCGAGCGGCCTGTGGATTCTCCGTAACTGTTGAAGTAATTTCAAGAATCTCCTTGGAATTTTCATAATACTTATTCTTCGAGAAGATGCCTAAAGACTCTACCATATTCCATTCAAGCTTGTTGCCTGCAAGATGGATCGTGACCCTTCCAAAACCTTCATTCAAACGACCGCCAAGCCCCTCAATTTCTATTTGTCGCAACTTGTCCACGATCTCGTCAGAATGAACAGGTTTTAAAATTCTCAACGTTACGACACTGCCCATTGCGAGCCCAAGCCGTTGCGGTAATGGCAATTTCCAGGTCGAGTTATAGCCAGATATGGTTCGCGTCTGTACAAATGTCCGATTAGAAACGTAGTTGTCGATCACACCAAGCTGATCTTTAAGTTCGCGCACTAACGACTGCAAGGGTTGATCCCCATCGCATGGTACATAGTCTGATAGAAGTTCAATCGTAATTTGTTGTTTCTCCAGTTGTTCTTCGATGACAGGATCCCAGTCCAACTCTTCATCTTTCATACACATCTCCACTTCAGATGCAAAATCGACAGAAGATTTCTGGAATTCCAATTTGGCGTTGCCGCCGTATCCGGTATGGCTGGCACGACCCAAGCGCAACCTTTTATCGCCCATTTCGGCCAAGTGACGCAACGTTCCTTCGAGAACCTCCGCTTCATCTTCGAGCAGTATCACACCGATAAATGATTGTCCTTTTTGAATAAACTGATAATGATACAATGTACCGCCTTCACCAATAGGACGACCCTTATCCCGATTGACAGCGATATGTTTTGCATTGCCGGTTTTTACAGCCAATTTTGTCATTTTACTTTCTTCTAAATTCACCGTCACGAAAAGTTCTCGTTCTTTCTTCCATTGCACGTCACCTTTTCTTTTTTGCAAGGTTTCTGAGTGGACAGGTGCCGAAAAATCTAATTGCCCCACCTTCCATTTCTTCTCTTTGTCTTGGTGAATGGAGAAAGGATAAGGCAATGACCGACGCCATGGATCCTGTTCAGAAACGGGATAAGCGTTTAAGAAGCGGACATCATCAGACAAAAACAATCGTCTAAACTCGTTGTCTATCGCCAAATCGTCAATGGGAGAGATAAGACCCCTCTGGTACTTGGCTGCAAAAGCGCCACGAATGGCAGACCCGGTAATGTAGTGGAGAGTTTTGGTTCCATTAGGATCGGTTCCAAAGGTTCGTATAATAACGGGCGACTCTAAATCGATGCGATACATCAACGCCCTCACAGGCTCACCCCCAGCAATTTCTCCCATCGTGCCAACAGCGAGGAGGTGACATCCTGATCCTTCTGATTGAAACATCGAATCTGGATTCTCCCTCTTCCCCGATTGCGCTGAGTTCCCGCCCGACGTACGGCAATTGCACTGATAGCGACCAGTGCTTCTTCATGATCCGTGGGTTCTCGCAACCAATCGATGTCAGCGTATAACGACCACCCAGGCACTATGACTCGCGTCGATCGAAGCGAGTGCTTTTTGGCAGTACCAGTCGCCGGATCAATCGCCGTCTGGTACCTGACCGTCGTAAATCCGCCAAGAATGTCCTGCCAAGATAGCGTTCGATTATGAACCCTTTCCTCATTTACCGCCATGCCCTTTCGGAATTGAACACTGAATTGTATTTGTCGTTTCAGTCGTTCCTCTACCTCGGCGTTACCGATGTTAATGGTGCTTTTTACAGATCCCGGCTTGCCAAATAGTTTTTGCGCCACCATTCGCCAGTGTTCAGCTTGCTCATGCTTCATACTGGCAAGATGTGCGCAGTATTGTTCAGACTCTTCAACCAAAAGCCCCTTTATCGTTCGCGCAGGAATATACGGTATGCCGAATTCATCGCACACCACTTCGCTGTCAACATCTTCATGACTCATTTTGTCGCTGCCAAACGTGGTTTCGGACAGTAATTCCACTCTCAAGCGTGCAATTTGGCTCATGCCTCTCCCTCCAGTGACGTTTTCGGCATAAAATCAAAAATCTCCATCGCATCAATAAAAGGCGTTGCCTTTTCTATACCTTCGTAGACGTAAGCGTTTGTGAGATTTCTAAGCCATTCGAATGGAAAATCAATACGCAGGTCTTTCCATCTGTCAAACTCTTCTTTCACAAACTCTTCGCCCTTATACATCGTGGTGACCATGTGCCGGAACTTCGATTTTCTGGAACGTTCAAGATTATCATCCACACCATCGCCAACATCTTGAATGGTCGCGCGCGCTTTTGCCAACACCCGATCGCGTAGCCAAGCCCAATTGCCCACTGTGTCAACTGGAGAGTCATGATTGGGATGCTTGGAGAGCAAGTAGGGTTTCATACTCAACCCCTTGGGTCTTTGATCCAACCACTCAGAGGCATTCTCTTCCGCAATCACCCAATCCATCGCGGAAGGCGTCCACTGGAACTGATTCTGCTCCTTAAATCTCTCGTCCTTAATCATTTGTTTCGTATGAGTACACAGCGTTTCTGCCCATTCATATCCCTCATAAAATGGTGCTCGCGACTTGATCAACGCGATGCCAGCGGCAGCACTGATGTGTTCCCCATCTTCCAAAGTCTTTTCAAACGCCTTTACTCCAATCGCCGCGAGTTCCAAAGCCAAGCGACCATCTGCCACAAACGTAATATCATCGCCACCATAGACAATCATACGAATCGGCAAGTAATACTTATTCACATGGTTCTCATCCCTTTTCAAAAGGAAAAGATCCGCTATCTTTAGTCCATTTTCTTCTTTATCATAACGAATATTACTAATAATGGATTCCAGAATGGAGGATACGGCTTGAAAATTAATCTTCGTCGATTGTTGAGAAGTAATTCTCAGTTTATTCACATAACCCGTTCTGCTGGATACTTCCTGTTCGCCAATCATTTCTCCAAAAGGTTTCGTGGCGTTGATAAAACGTTTTCCGATCCCATTGCCGTCCATGTGGACAATGCCAATATAACTGTTTTCTCCCTTGCTTCTGCCCAATTGATCGAATTCAAGCGGCATCTCCAACTCATAATCGTTGAGGTGATAAGCGTTTTGCAGATCACGGATCTTTTCCTGAAGATCAAATAAGTATTTTTGGGGTTTCCGTGCTACATTGCGTTTTATAAAAATCTCTTGACTAATTGGTTGGCGCTCATCATTTTCGCCGCTCTGGTCAATTTGTGTCGCAACTTGGCCAGAAAAAGAACAAATTTCATGGATTCCCATGGTGGTGGAATCGTGCAAGGGGATATAGGAATCCTTCGTTGCACTCATGCAATCCTGCGCCGCCTTAAACCCATGGTATAGAGTTTCTTTGTCATTCAACTCGTAATAGGCAACGGCCACCTGCAAACCTGGCGCTTCCAGAATGGTTCTTTCTTCAAACTTGAGTTTAAAGTTAATGGCCACTTGCTTGTCACGAAACAAGAGTTGCGCATTGCCACCACCGCGAAATACCACTTCAACCGCCACTTCAGGATCGTGAAAAATGGATCGCTGCGTATGCTCGTCGCCAGAATCAAGAACGACCGCCCCCGGATTCTCATGAAACATTTCTTCCATCAGAATTTCCTCGATCCAGTGATCCGTGACCTCTTTGACGATATTGGATGCACCCACAATATCCTTGAGTTTGTTGCTAAAGAAGATGAACTGCTGGATTTGCAGTGCATCGATCATCACAATGACCACTCGCATTCACCCCTTTTAATGAATTTAACTATTTGCAGCCCATTGAATTAAATTCTCAGCAAAGTTGTCGTCAAAAAAATCGTCAACGCCCATCACTATATAATTCTCGTAACCATCCCAACGTCTTTTCAGTGTGACTTCAAGATGTTGTTTATCGTTAATAAATGAAATCATGGCAAATTTTGCATGATCCCCGCCAAGAATTCTCGATCTAGATTGAACCTCAAACAGCTTACCCTTGACCAATTCGCCAGGGTCTGTAGTGCACGAGATAATATAAGGAATATGTGATCGAATAAAGACATGATCAAGTTCGAATGGATTAACTGATTTATCGTCATCAAAAACGACTTCAACAGAATTCAGTGACTGTGGTAGCCCGTCCACCACATTGATTCCAATCCTCTGAATCGCTTCTGGGCTGTTTAAGACACTATAAACATAGAATTCTTGCCACTTGGCAGACCACCAATCGTAAAAATCTTTAAATAATTCAAGACTGCTATTACTTAATTTAGTTAATTTATCGAAATACCCTTTGGGCTTCCCACTTGATGATAAATATAAATTGGCCACGTCTTTCACACGCAAGACCTCAAGATCGGGCTCCATTTCACGGATGTATTGCGTTAAGCCAATCCATCGAACGTTGAGTTCCCGTTGCAGAAACCCACTAATAAGTTCGAAATGCTCATGAGATTTATCCTTTTCCCTGTTTTTGTCATAGGGGAACACGATGTCTTTAATTAATTCTTGGTAATCGAATTTTGAATTGTCATTCTCATTTTTATTTTGATCATAAATACGCTTTAGGTCGTCATAGACGACTTTCGCAAATTGGATGTGATCCTGTGAAAGGAATCTTTCTATAAAATTGTCTACTTTCTTCTTAAACTCCACTCTATGAATCTTTAACATATTTCCCATGCTTAATTTGGTATTCCCTAGCAGATCAATCGCATTATCGAACCCATCAAATAACAGCTTATTATTCTCAGATGATACATAAGTTGAATAATGGGGGTATTTCTTTAGCGATCCTAACTCATATAATTTTCGATAAAAATGAACGGCCATCATCTTGGTTCCACCAGTGTAATTGATCCCCGCTACCTTCAAATCAATGCTTTTGCTTAGTTGATTCATCAATTCATCTATATCTAGAAAACTATTGGCAGAGCCTAATTCCAAAGTACGTACATCACTTGTAATTCCTTCATCTCTGACGACTTCCTGGATTCTTTGCGCAATTTGGTGTGATTGTCCTTTAGTACCAACCAAAAACACAACCTCGGCTGGCTGAAGCATATGAACAGCCACATAGGCAGGGAGGGGATTTGAACCAACAAGTATAATCTGATATTTCGGTATGGTATCAATACATAATTTGTTGCTTTGATAATATTGTAACAAATAATCAGCTTTTTCAGCGATTTCTGACATAAACCACCCTCCAGTCTATCTATACATTTTTGTCATTATAGCAGAATGAAAGGGATTTTTGTCCATGATTAAATGAAATTTTTTATATTGGGTTGAATTTTTATCTTTTTTGTTATTTGATTTAATGTCATTAATAACAAATTAATATATTTTAAGGAAATAGCTGTATAATATTGGTCTAATTTTTAATATTAAATTTGATTTTAACACTACAACGTAGCAAATTATGACTGGACATAGAAAAATTTTTATGCTATAGTGAGGCGGGATTCGGTGGTTGGCCAC
>JAJZCJ010000207.1 GCA_021846145.1 Bacillota bacterium | reverse complement strand
AATATTTTCAACATACTCAAGCAATGTGCGCAAACTTTCAATCTTGGCAGGATCATCAGTACGGATTAAAAAACCTCTTCTTCTATCTTCAACATCCCTCAGTGTTTCAATATTGATGGCCATCATGCCTAAAAGCGAGGCAATATCCCCCAATAAACCAAACCGATCTTTATAGATATGATATTCCAAGTACCACTCGTTCACGATCTCACTCCTATCCCAATATGTTAGGTGGAATCGGCAAATGAAGCAATTGAGCCGTCTTCACGCTAGGTATCCCTTGCAAAAATCCTGTAGGTGACAAGGTGCCTGTAGCAATCATCCGTTCGTAGTCTAAAATACCACCTTTTTGCTGCCAAGCCGGAATCGCATTCACCTGAAAAGAGATAGGAATACTGCTGACAGCGGATAAAGGGTGATGTTGATAAATAGCATGCAGCGCTGATTGTACGCTACTAGCTACCCATCCTGTGGCGGAGTAGTTAGCCACAACAGTCATGCCAGTTAAATCGTTTTGGCTATCCACAGCAATCACTTTCTGCTTTGCTCCCGCAATTGCCGCGAGATTTGTAGAAGGAATCGTCCCCCAAATCACATAAATTCCTAGTGATGACTTTGCAGTGTTGGTGAATTGACCGTTCCACTGTACATGCCCCGTGGAAAAGGCGGCATGAGCGCCTGAATACACCGCATCAACCACAGAAGCCATCGCAGGAGATTCAGTTGGAGCAGCAGACACCACGTAAAACGGTTGTCCCCGTACCGCACTGCTACCTGCAATATATCCTGCCACTGAAGCCAATTGTTGATTATCCGGCACAAGAACGGATACATTTTTTGCGATAACAGTATTATATTTTCCAATTACATAAAAATGAACCTGAGGATGAGTTTCTGGCAGTTTCATTAATGCTGCATTTGGTTGGATCATGATGATTGCATTCGCTGTAGAATCATTAATCTGTTTGATCAAGCTAGATATCGCCACTCCACTAGTAGACAAGGACACAGTGCTGACTCCTTGCGGCGCACTTGCCAGCGCATCTGCTATTTGAGAATTTCTTAACCAATCACTTGATCCCACCACAAGCACAAAAGTTTTCTTCACTGTAGGCGTTAAATTCGTTACATTTACAAAACCACATCCCGCGAGCGAAAAAACGACCGATGCACTAAGAAGACTAAAAACCATGCGCAGATGCCGATGCATTAATCCTAACCCCATTATCATCAATTTGTCCATTTATTGTACCATCATAGAATCACCACTTGCTAGTTAAGACGTGTTGACTCATAATAAATTTGAGGTGTATTCCATGAGCACAAATAAGGACCATCGATCAGTGGCCCAAGCATTTTATCAGTTAGATTTTTATCTTCAGACCATTGACGCGCCGTTTTCTGTAAAAGACTTGTATCGCAGCGCCTATGCAGAACGGCGCAAAGAACGGTATCAAGACGACTGGATAGGCCATCTTAAGGAAGATCCAACGGTACAAGCAAGCTTGGATGAACCTTTTACTGCTCACACGATCATAGAAACCCTATTCAAGACAGGACATGAAGCGATCTTCAGACAACTCATTAAGCACATCCGAAAATCCAAAATTGGTTTTTCACAACTTTATATAGTTAGTGCTGAAAATCATCGCTACGAGCAGTAAGACGTCTTCCTCCGTCTACAATTTTGTATATAGCGCTATTGATACTCGGCGAACGCCTGATAAGATAGCGCCCCGCTACTTTGATCTAGACGAGCCAATTGATCCATGAATTGTATGCCTTGATCCGAACCAAGCGTAGCCAATGCCACTTTATTTTCCACGTTACGGCCTACTCCCGCTGCCATGATATAGTGGCCGTGGTACGTAGTATACAACGACACATAATCGACTGGTATAGGTGACACACGATACGCCGTTTGCAAAAAACGAGCGGTCATATCTGCTGCTAGGGCATAATGATTCCCATACCCATCGAGAGAAGCTGTACCGACAAGCATTAAATCCCCGTTTTTCAACAATTGAAAATACACGTCCTCAAGCTCAGGCACGGCACTCGTCAACGCTAGCGATATTGTTTTCTCGGTCGCAGAAGATACTACTTGTCGAGAAAATCCAACAGATTGAGGGGTCGATAAATTCATTGGCGGTTTTTGCACATCCCCCAACCACACACTCATCCACGCTAATCCGATAAGTCCAATCAGTGCTACAAAAAATCTATTAATAATTTTTTTTTTACTATTCATGACAAGCCCCCCACCGATGCTATCCCCATATATACGCATCAAGTGAACCGAACATGTCCAAAATTATTGGTGGGATTGACGCTCCACCCAAGCCTCCCGACTCAGGAACACTTCCCTTGGCTTGCTGTTTTCAAATGGGCCGATCACCCCAGACTGTTCCAATTGATCCACGATACGCGCCGCTCTCGCATAACCCACTTTTAACTTTCTTTGAATAAAAGAGACAGACGCCTGTTCAGACTCCACCACGAGACGCACCGCCTCTTCGTAAAGTTGGTCAAAATCTGCCGCGCCATCGTTTTTTTCCACCTCTAAGTGACTAAAGTCTTCTATATATTCCGCCTCTTGTTGTTTACGCACATATTCGGTAAGTCTCTCCACTTCGTTTTCAGAAATAAATGCCCCTTGTAGACGGATAGGTTTAGATGCGCCAACCGGCATAAATAACATGTCCCCGCGACCCAACAATTTTTCCGCACCTGCCATATCAAGAATTGTGCGAGAATCCACACCAGACGATACGGAAAAAGCAATTCGCGAAGGTATGTTCGCCTTAATCAAACCTGTAATCACGTCCACAGAAGGTCGCTGCGTGGCGACGACCAAATGAATGCCAGCCGCCCTTGCCATCTGCGCCAATCGACAGATCGCATCCTCCACATCGCCAGGAGCTACCATCATCAAATCCGCGAGTTCGTCAATGATCACGACAATTAGCGGCAGCTTTGGCTTCCCCTCTTTTTCGGCGTACTGATTATATCGCTCCAGATCTCGCACTTTGGCTTTGTGAAAGCGTTCATAACGTTGTTCCATTTCTGCCACTACTTTACGCAACGCACCAGCTGCCTTGCGAGCATCAGTGACGACGGGGGAAAACAAATGCGGTATTCCATTGTACACGCCGAGTTCCACCATTTTCGGATCGATCATAATGAATTTGACTTCATCTGGTTTTGCACGAAATAACAAACTTGAGATCAAGCCATTGATACATACACTTTTCCCAGATCCAGTCGCCCCCGCCACTAATAAGTGCGGCATTTTCGCTAAATCAGCAACGATCGCATTACCTGCTATGTCCATTCCCAGAATGAAGGTAAGCGGGGATTTTGCTTCCGTGACGCTAGCACTCTCAATCACATCGCGCAGCGTGACAATTGCCACCTCATTGTTAGGCACCTCAATACCCACCGCCGATTTACCTGGGATTGGTGCCTCAATGCGAATATCCCGGGCAGCCAGTGCCAATGCTAAATCATCAGATAAATTAAGTATACGAGAAACCTTCACTCCCGTAGCAGGTTGAATTTCATAACGTGTAACCGCCGGACCTCGACTATATCCCAAAATTTTCACATGAACACCAAAACTCTCAAATGTCTCCGACAGTTTAATTGCATTGGCCTGCAATTCCCGTTGAGATGCGTTTTTTTCCCCTTTTTTTGCATCACTTCTGCTTAACAGACGCGCATCAGGCAGACGATACGGTCGTACTACCGGTGCCGCATCCGCATGGATAAAAGGCAAAGGATCGGGTGCCAATTCTGGTGGTTCTCGATCGGGCAATCGCACCACGATGCGATGATCCGCATCATTCACCTCAAACGCTGGCTGTTCTAACTTGTCATCCCAGTGATTCTCAACTGGTACCGCCCAATCCGCTTCTAATTGGATGCTATCTGTTGTAATAAAATTTTCGAAATTAGGCTCGTCATGATAGGGCACGCCAAAATCAGGGAAAGGAAATGATGTGGTCGCAACCGACTGTCCTGTATCCTCGTTATCCAAAAAATCTGCTTGATTGTCTTGTTTGACAGGAGTTTCCTTACGCTTCTTGCTAGTTTTCCTTTTGATGGTTGGTTTTTCGTCTTCCCCATCATCCTCAATCACGTCAAGGGGAACTCTCTTTTCGTACTTGCGCGTAGGTTTTTTCTTTTTTCCTTCTGCTTGCAAAAAACGAGAGAGCCATTTAATTGCCCCCGTCCATCCTCGATCAATACGTTTTTCAAAATACTTTGAGCCTTTTCCCAGTGTCGCCACCAGTGATCTTCTTGAAATCAATACTAAAGCCACCATCGTAGAGGCGATCAGCACTAATGTCGCCCCCGTAACGGCAAATAAATATTTTAATCCAGTGAAAAGAGCAAACCCAACCATGCCCCCACCAGCGCTGGCAGGAGGCATGACGCCACCTCTTGTTTCCACCAGCACATGCAGCGAGGAAGACAGAGTATTGATCCCCGTCCTAGTTAAAGCAAGCAAATCAGGTGTATTCCCATATGCGTTTACTGCCAACGCATAAAGATCCATCTCACTCCATGTAAGCACCACTAATAACAACATCAATATGCCCGTTTGTAGCGAGGTAAAGCGAAAACGATGACGTTTGATCATGATCCAACCCGCCATCCACAATAAGTACAGTGGCAACAAAAAGTGCCAGTTTCCCGCTAATACCACACAAAGATCGTCAAGAGACTGCCCTACCGCACCCAAGTCTCCTAAGATCACGAGACCAAGCACCAATAAAGCCAATCCGAATATTTCATATTTAAGTAATCTTTTTGTGTGATCTAGTTTGGCCATTACTGCATTTGCCTCCAAATTCGTACCATCAGTTTTTAGTTCGCGAATACTGCTATGGAATCCTGCAAAAAAAACAGTTCCGCAGCACGCGGAACCTTATGGAAATAAGCGAATCATCTGTCCAGGCATCCATTCTGGCTTTAAATAATCACGAGGATATGGGGAGAGTAAACGCTCGATCCTCGCTTCTCCAAATCCTGTTACCTCAACAATCATTGTTACTCCCTGAATGTGCAGTGTCTGTTTTTCTACTTGTGGCGGTTTATCATCTAATTCTCGAAAAATAAATTCATTCGGGATAATGGACCAAATCATATGATCCCACCCTTTTGTTTGCGAAATCGGTATTCATCAATCATCATTTTAAGCTTAGCCATCGCTTTGCCAACTCCACCAATTTCATTGATGATGCCATATTCAACTGCATCGGCACCAATCAACGTCGTCCCAATGTCGCGGGTCAATTCACCCGTTTTCATCATGAGTTCACGCAAAGTACTTTCGGAAATTACCGAATGCTTTGTAATAAATCGCGTCACACGCTCCTGCATGCGTTCCAGATATTCAAAGCTTTGCGGGACACCAATGATTAGTCCATTTAAACGAATCGGATGAACAGTCATGGAGGCAGTGTCAGCAATAAAAGAATAATCACTTGCCGTAGCAATGGGCACACCAATGCTGTGCCCACCACCCAATACCAAAGTCACCGTAGGTTTAGACAATGAGGCAATCATCTCTGACAAAGCTAACCCTGCCTCCACGTCTCCGCCTACTGTATTAAGAATGATTAATACCCCTTCAATTTTTTCACTTTGTTCTGCGGCAACAAGCTGAGGAATGACATGCTCATACTTCGTCGTCTTGTTTTGCGCCGGAAGCACATAATGTCCTTCGACCTGCCCAATGATAGTCAGGCAGTAAATATTCGAATCATCCTGAAGAATTTGATTTTGCCCGAACTTTT
>JAJZCJ010000206.1 GCA_021846145.1 Bacillota bacterium | reverse complement strand
GAAAACGCCTGGTCCATGAGACGAATATGTGCATCATGCGGACCAAACACGTTTTTGGCTTCGTCATTATCGCGAAGAACGATCTTGCGCGAAGTCACGGTTTGATCACTCAATTGAATATCCCAACTCCTCAATTAACTACTGTGTCCCGTCTAGCATTGCCTGAGGCTTGCCAATATCTTGCAAGACTTCTGACCAGACTGTCATGTATAGATTACCACGCGCAAGTTTATGCTGTAAAATATTCTGGCGAATTACTTTTGATCCCTCTGGTGTCATTTGTAACACTTCACCGATGGCAAAGTGTTGCCCACTGGTGATAGCTTGTGCATTTGTCAACGTTTTTGTCACTTGTCGCACTTCAAATACGGTATCGACTCGCCAAGCAATCGGCAGTTTGTAAGAACCAACTTGCAGTACGTCAGTGATGCTTTGTGTATGCTGCGAAGGATAGGGAGGATGTGAGAAACCCCAAACCATCACAGGGAACTTCCCGATAACTAGATAATCATGTCGCACAAACGAACCGGTATATTGATCATTCATGCGCTTCAATGGCAACTTTAACTCTGTCCGATACCAAACAATGGCCTTCACTTTGCCATCTGCATGCACTTGTTTTAAGTTATCCAATACTCCACTGATCAGCACAGTACCAGGCGTGACGTACTCACCTTGTTTAACCAATACTTGGCCATTGCTTGCTAGCACATTTTCCACTACCCCAGGCACTGTCGCTACGATATTTTGTGGATTCACGGCGATTCTTTTTGCTGGTGCAATGCGTGGAATAACCCGTACAAACACAGAAGTGCCTTGAATCTTCACGCCCACCCATGAAACCTCTGGCAATAATTCAAGCAATGCCAGCTGCACATCATCTTGTGCCATCACTCGATAAAAAAGACTTCCTGGATAAATGTTCAACTGTTTAAGCGCGCTACCTACCTCTTCTGGTTGATCGGTTCCGATAATCTCCACATGCCAAATAAAGCTGGAGAGCATGTACAAACTTGCCACAAAAAAAGCTGCTCCAACTAAAAATACTTTTCTTCTACGAGCGTGCCACCACAAAAAAGGCAGCCCTGTTTTACTTGCAAATCTCACTTTTACACGCATACTTCGCGCCTCTTGCAGCACATGGGGAAGATCTGGCAACAACACGTACAACGTATAGAACTGTTCGCTCTGGCGCACATCCCATAAGGAAATCCGACTTGCCACTATTGTCTTCAACAACGTTTGCTCCGCATCATTCCACACTTCAATTTTCACATAGCCTTTTAGCCATTCGGACAAGCGAAAAAATCCCATTCGCTCCCTCCTTATACCCACATGCCCTACGAGCCTGGGGAAAAATGAACTTGTACAATCTCACCTTCTACGATCAATTCTTCAGAAACTACTGAGCGAATGAATAGATTTCTACCTGTAATTGCAATCATTCCATCACGCACGCGTATTTGTACATGTTCAGGCGAAAAAGTCATCAGGTCGTCAAAATTTTCGATCACCACTTGATTCATGGCCAAAATAACCACCCGGGACTGCGCGTTCAGTGTGCCAGAGGGTACCTCAAACCATTCTTGCGCCATCTGCTCAACCCATTTGCGAACTTTTTGTTTCAAGGGCAACCCCCCTCTTCTCAAACATGTATGCAGCACTCAATCGACTTATACGCAAATAAAAAAGCGACCCGATGATCACGAGTCACTTTGCTACGCTCTTTTTATTCAAATTATAAACTTGACAAAACCTCTTGGACGATACGATTTACGATGCGCCCTTCAGCCTGTCCGCCAATTTTTTTCATCACCACTGGCATGACCTTGCCCATATCTGCTTTTGAAACTGCTCCCACTTCCTGCACAGCTTCACGAACTAGCTGCTCAATTTGCTCCTCGCGAAGCGACTGAGGCAGGTACGTTTCAAGAATTTGCGTTTCCTCGTTCAGTGCTGCGATAAGATCATCGCGACCTGCTCCTTCAATAGCGAGCAATGACTCTTTGCGCTGTTTTAACTCTTTGCGCAACACACCGATAATTTCTTCATCTCCCAGTGTGATACGCTTATCAATCTCGGCATTTTTAATCGCTGATTTGACGAGCCTCAATACAGACAAACGCACCTTATCTTTACTTCTCATCGCTTGCTTCATATCTTCAGCTAAGCGATCCGCCAAAGTCACGCAGGCGTCACCCTTTTCCTATCAAACTTTTAGAATTTTTTCCGTTTGCGAGCAGCTTCAGACTTTTTCTTACGAGCCACACTAGGCTTGTCATACTGTCTCCGTTTTTTAACCTCGGCGAGGATGCCGTCTTTCGCGGTTGCACGTTTAAACCGCCGCAGGGCAGAATCTAGGGATTCATTCTTGCGAATTCTGATCTCTGACATGATATTTTCCCTCCCTCCGCCGACAATACAGGAGGAACCCCACCTGGAACGCAAAAGAATTGCGTATCAATAACGATTATAGCCGAACGTAGTAATTATTGTCAACTTTCATATCCTGACCAATCTGCCATCCAACGGTAGGTTGCATACAGCCCTGAATGGATGTCATATGCTGACTTAAAATCAATCACCGAATCTGCCTTTTGTGGTGCCAATGCACTGCGCAGGATATCTCCTTGGCGTTCAGGCTCCTCTTGAACGTGGATCATCCGCCCCGATACTTCCTGCATTAACTCGATCAATTTGCGATTGCTCGTCTCCATGCCTGTGCTGATGTTTAACAAAAAGCTCCCGTCGCGTTCTGCCGCCATCAGGTTTGCTCTAGCCACATCTTGAACGTATATATAGTCCCGCGTATGCATCCCATTACCAAATAAACGCAAAGGAGTCCCTAGGTGCGTAGCTTTCGCAAAAATCGCGATTACTCCCCCTTCACCAGCTATGCCTTGACGCGGTCCGTATACATTCGCGTAGCGAAGAATTGCGTAGTCCAAGTGATGTAATTGCTGATACACCCGCAAATAGTGTTCAGCGGCTAATTTCGATGCCCCATAAGGCGATATGGGGTCAACAGCCATCTCCTCCGAAATGGGCAAAGACACATTAGAATCCCCATATACGGCTGCTGTGGAAGAAAATACGACCTTCTTCGTCTTTGCTTTACGAGCGCCTTCAAGCACATGCAAAAGACCCTGTATTGTCGTTCGTGCATCTTCATGAGGGTTATGTACTGATTCCACTACAGATGCACGGGCAGCCAAGTGAAATACCACATCTGGTCGATAATTTGCAATGAAATTCTCACATTCAGGTGTCGCCACGTCTAATTTGAGCACTTCGACACCCGCCGGAACACCCCAGTAATTACCTGGCGGTTGAATATCAATCACGGCGACTTCGTACCCTTTTGCGCTAAGTAAATCCACCACATGAGAACCAATAAAGCCCGTTCCCCCTGTTACCACCGCTTTCAAGCCATCACCCCTTACCAACTCTCAGTATATAAGAAATCAAGCGTCACTGCGACCACCTGTTTCCCGTCAGCGCTGATCGTGTTGGCGCTCCAACCACAATAATCGTTCCCACACCTGTCCTAACGTGTCAATGCCTAATGCAGATAACATTTTCAACTCACGCACAAACAATTCTGCCGTCATTAACGCATCGCCAATTGCCGAATGTCTGTCATTTATTGGGATTTCATAGAGCGATAACAACATATCAAGCGTAGGATATTTGTTAAATGGATGACACAACATCGCGATTTTACCCGTATCCAGTACGGGCGTACTTAATTCAATGCCGAAATTTTTTCGTAAAGCAGTATTTAAAAAACGAATATCAAACCCAGCGTGATGCGCAACGACTATTCGATCCTCAACAAATTGTAGAAAATTCGTCAACACAGCCGATATTTTTGGCGCTCCGATGAGCCGATCAGGCGTGATGCCCGTCAACTGCTGAACCGTTTCTGGCACGATAACGCCGGCTGACAACTCCACGTAAGAATGGAACGTTGTTTGCAGCAATTCATCGCGTCCATCCAACTTCACCGCCGCCACTGATAACAACTGATCTGTAGGAGGTGAAAAACCTGTCGTCTCAGTATCAATCACCGCAAATTGCAAATTTTCGAGTTTATCCTCATACCCAACATGGTTACGCAAATCGCTAAGATTGGCTCTCATTTCAGCTTGAGACTGTAGCGACTGATTGCTGCCAAGAGACCCTAGCTCGCGCTGCATCGATCCCCCAAGCAGATGACGCCAAACGCGAATGCGTTCAAAATCCATAGCGCTTCACCTCCTTGGACGAGGAAAATGCTTGATTGAGATCTGTTTGAGTTTGCGGATCGTTCGTAAAGACTGATTCAACGCTTCTCGTTCTTTTGCGACAAGTAACGTGTCATCTAGAACATCTGTGTTATTTTCACTGGCATTTAGTTTATTGACTTGTTGACGCATGCGCAAAGCAACCACGTCCCACAGCGCTGTTTTCACTTCATTCGCCAATTCTTCTGTCCACGCTTTTTTCTCCAGCAATTGTTCAATGCGAGAAAACGTTGAAATTTTTTCAATTCCAATGCTAAGCGCCCACAAACGGACACTATTTACAATTGGCGTATAAAGTCGCTCTTTAATAGAAAACGTGACATCCCCAACCGCTTCACGCCAATTTGCAAATATCACTCCCTGCGCGCGATCTGCAAGGCCCTGATCAGCAATTTTCCAGCAAATATAGGGGGAACGGGCGATATTTTCTGTCACCCTTCGTCGCAATTGGTTGACTAATGTCTGATCTCCTGTAATCAATTTTGCATCGGAGGCAATCAACAGGTAGCGTATGTTATCCCAATCCGGATAACTACAATAATCATCAATACGTTGCTCCCACGCTTGCAGCGTTCCTCGCCAGCGCGGATTGCTCATCATGACATTGCCAGTGCAAAGGGGATAACCGAGTTCGTGCAACAATGCAGAAAATACATTCCCAATCTGTGCAAAATAAACTGACCAAGCTTTTGCTTGTTCCGGTGATTCATCCATCACATCATAAATAAACGCATGATCTTGATCACTAAAAAAAAGTTGTTCTCCCCTAGCTCCACTTCCCAAGAGCACCACTGCAAAACGGATACGATCAAAATTAACCGTTGCTCCCACTTGTTCCACAGCTAATTCAAACGCCCTTTTGTGAACCGCGAGGTGGTGGTCACTCAATAATGTAAGATGTTGTAACAACTCAAGCAAAGACGGGTCTCGTCCGATAATGGCGCGCACCATTTCTTGACCACGTTTCATCTCATTGATACCGATCACGACACTGGGCTTAATTATAGAGGAAATGATCATCACGCTCCACGTCTGTCCGTTGCTTTTACAATACGCAAGAATAAAGTGTGGTGAAAACGAATAGATAGGAGGAATCCGAGATGCAAATCAAGACATTGCTCAAAGCAGGCACACTTGCGTTGGATATTATCAATCACCAATCCACTCAATCCTTAAGTAAACTGGTTCAAAACGGCGTCCAACGCAGAGTAACCAACAATCGAGAACAACGGCCAGCTGTTACCATGACCAGAAAAGCTCAGCCACCACTGCCAAACATGATGACCGCACCTCTACCCGTTGAACCAGTAAAAAAAGCACTCAAATATGTAACTCCGGAAAACATCCAGAAAGCCATGCAATGGCAAGAAATCGTAAGAAGTTTTATTACTAAAAAATAAAAGATCACGAAAACTTCACTTATTAATCACGGCGTAAGGCCGGTGCTTTTTCATCAGCGGTCTCACTTGGAAACATGCCGCCAAACCATTTTTTGCGAAAAATAACACCTAGAAACACAAGAACAGCAATCGCAAGTATGCCAAAGGCTAGCCACACCACGAGTCCTTTGCTGATGCCAAAAAAGAGTCCGCCCATTGCCAAATCAA